>JACREQ010000031.1 GCA_016218155.1 Bacteroidia bacterium | reverse complement strand
TAGCATTCGCACTATTTTTAATACTATTCTCAGCACTAAGAATAGTATCTATACGATCCGCCGAAGCTAATCCCTTAATAATATTAAAATATGCGCTAGAAAATGATTTTGCCGGGTTGATAATCATATAAAAGCAGGCTACATAGCCAATTAGAACCTCCCCTGAGAGGTTGCTATTACCACTAAGAATAAGTTTTCCACCATACCATAGTACGAGTGCAATAACTACTGTTCCTAAAAATTCACTTAATGGCGAGGCTAGGTCTCGTCTGCGCCACATTTTGATCATTAGGCGAGTGTAAAAACTATTGGTATTCTCAAAACGCTTCGTAACCTTTCCTTCTGCATTGAATGCTTTAATGATTCGAAGTCCTCCAAGCGTCTCCTCAATAATAGAGAGAAGAGTGCCCATCCTTTTCTGCCCTTTAAAAGATGTTTTCTTCAAGTTCTTACCAATTCGACCAATTATAAAACCAGCAATAGGTAATAAGATAAGTACAAACATTGTTAAGCTGGGACTCATCTTGATTAGTATCAATAGATATACAATAATTGCAATAGGATCTCTAAAAAACATTTCCAGAGATCTAATTATTGAAACTTCTATCTCGTTAACGTCATTGGTCATCTTACTAATGATATCGCCTTTTTTTTCATCAGAAAAATAACTTAATGGCAATACCATTATCTTTTGAAATAGAGCATTTCTTATATCCTTAACTACACCGTTTCTAATTGGAGCCAAAAACCATAAAGCAAGGTATGAGAAAAGGTTTTTCAAAAATGAGGTTACAATAACTAAAAGAATAATAAATAATAGTGCTTTGGCCTTGCCATGTTCAGTAATTATTTGGGATACTAAGTAATTAAAGTATTGAGTTAATGAGTCGGCATTAAAAGTAAATTCTGGCTTGACTTCAACTAAAGGTTGTGTTCCAAAAAGCACTTTTAAGAAAGGGATTGCCATTAAAATTGAAAACAAGCCAAAAGCAGTCCCCAAAAGGTTGGTTATAATATTTGCTATTGCTTGCCATTTATAGGGATATATAAAGCGGAAAACTTTAAGAAATCTTTTCATCAACGTCAATTATTGTAATGTTAGTAGCAATTAATTTCGGACAAAGGTAAAAAATATAATTTGTGGTAAACACCTTATAATGTATTATTACAATCGAGGTTAATACCTTCAATAAAGACCTGTATAGCTAAAAGGTGTAATAAGTTTCAGTTGCTCTTTGATTTTTGGGCTAACCTCTAAACTATCAATAAATTGAACAACATCAGCTTGTGAAATGGGCTTATTGGTTCTAGTTAGGTCTTTTAGAGCTTCGTAAGGATTAGGATAACCTTCACGCCTAAGAATAGTTTGTATAGCTTCAGCTACTACGGTCCAATTTTTATTCAAATCGCTATTTATGGCCTCAACGTTAAGCAGTAGTTTATCAAGACCTTTTAAGGTAGACTTAAATGATATGAGTGTATGAGCCATCGGCACACCAATATTTCTCATTACAGTGCTATCGGTTAAATCACGCTGCAGGCGTGATATTGGCAATTTAGCAGAAAGGTGTTCGAAAATTGCATTTGCCATTCCAAAATTACCTTCGGCATTCTCAAAATCTATAGGGTTTACCTTATGTGGCATTGCAGATGATCCAATTTCGCCTTTTTTGATCTTTTGTTTGAAATAATCCATCGACACGTATGTCCAGATATCCCTGCACAAATCGATGAGGATAGTGTTAATCCTTTTCATGCAATCAAACTGTGCCGCTAAATTATCGTAATGCTCAATTTGGGTTGTTGTTTGAGAACGATTAAGCCCAAGAATCTGATTTACAAATCTATTTGCAAATACAATCCAATCGACTTCAGGATATGCGATGTGGTGAGCATTAAGATTACCAGTAGCTCCGCCAAATTTAGCAGATAATGGTATGCTTTTTAGCTGCTTAAGTTGTACTTCTAAGCGTTCAACAAATACTTTTATCTCCTTACCAAGGCATGTTGGTGAGGCTGGTTGTCCGTGTGTTCTTGCAAGCAAAGGCACATCCTTCCATTCATTGGAAAAATATTTTAATTTCTCAATAACTTGTTCAAGATAGGGAAAGTACACATTATTTAACGAATCCCTTAACATTAAGGGGAATGCCGTATTGTTAATATCCTGTGAGGTTAACCCAAAATGAATAAACTCCTTAAAATCACCCAAGTTATTCAAATCAAATTTTTCCTTTAAAAAATACTCAACAGCCTTTACATCATGATTTGTAGTTTTCTCAATTTCCTTAATTTGTAGGGCATCTTCAATAGAAAATTTACTACAAATTTCTCTCACAACTCCGAATGATGATTTATCAACCTTGGCTAATTGAAAAAGGGGTAACTCACATAAGGCAATAAAGTATTCAACCTCTACAAAAACTCGATATTTGATTAGTGCAAATTCCGAAAAGAAGGTGGAATACTCTTCAATTTTATCTTTGTATCTACCGTCGATTGGAGAAACCGCA
Organism: Bacteroidia bacterium; assembly: GCA_016218155.1. Taxonomy (NCBI): domain Bacteria; kingdom Pseudomonadati; phylum Bacteroidota; class Bacteroidia; species Bacteroidia bacterium. Next base: position 51,541 of record JACREQ010000031.1, on the reverse strand, counting down.
GTTAATTGAGTAAAGTCCATAGTCAACTTTTAATTAAGAGCCAAAGTTAATAAAGAACCCTTGAAATTCGCTAATCTATTAGAAGATAGATTTAAAACATCATTATTTAATGGGTTATGGAACTCTTCTGTTCTGTTTTTACTAATTTCGTAGCAAGGTAAATAAACCTTTCCACTTGTAAGTTGTTAAAACACAATAAATAATTTAAAAGATGATAGAAAAGATTAGGGTATCGGCAGTATCATATTTAAACTCTATTCCTTTTGTTTACGGGTTACAAAATTCAAGTATATTAGAAAAAATAGACTTGTCGTTAGATTATCCAGCGGAATGCGCACGAAAACTTGCTGATGATGAAGTCGATATAGGATTAGTTCCTGTAGCTGTTATACCATCTCTACCTTATTATAATATTATCTCTGATTTCTGCATAGGTGCTGAAGGTCCAGTAAGGACGGTAGTATTACTTAGCAACTCACCAATTGAAACTCTCGATAGAATTTACCTTGATTATCAATCAAGAACATCTGTTATGTTGATTAAAGTTTTATCGAATAACCTTTGGAAAATTAACCCCGAATGGATTCCCTATACCCCACAACATACATTAAATGATATAGATCCTTATGATGGAATTGTAATAATTGGCGATAGAGTATTTGAATCTGAATCCAAATTTAAATATCGATACGATCTTGCTGAAGAATGGATTAGGCTTACAGGTCTACCATTCGTTTTTGCTGCATGGACTGCAAACAAACAGATTGACAAAACCTTCCTCGACTCATTTAACCAGTCCCTAAAACTGGGAGTTGAAAATATTGATGCATCTATTGATTCGCTCACCACACTTAATATAAGTAGGCTTGATGCTCAGCTCTATTTTAAGAATAATATCTCTTTCGACTTGAACAGTAAAAAGAAGGAAGCATTAAAGCTATTTTGGAGTCTTAGTAAAGAGATCTAATAAAATTATGGAAAAAATTACAATAAGAGATTTCACATCAACTGATTATCAGGGATTAATGAATGTTTGGCAACTTACAAACCTTGGTAGTGCTCAACGGGGAGATAACCTCGAAATTATTGAGCATAGTATTAATATGGGCGGTAAGATGCTAGTTGTTGAATCATCAAATAATGAGATTATTGGCACATCATGGATGACCTTTGATGGGAGAAGAATTCATTTACATCACTTCGGTATTCATCCTAACTATCAACGTAAAGGAATAGGATTACAGCTAGCAAAAGAATCACTCAAATTCGTTAAGCAAAAAGGTTATCAGGTGAAGTTAGAGGTTCATAAAAACAATATTGCGGCAATAGAACTTTATAAAAATTTAGGTTTCACCTATTTAGGTGATTATGATGTATACATCATACGAGATATTGGAATCATCGGAGGTTAATCAGCGCATCTTTTACAGCAAAATTAAAACCATACTCATTGTTAGATGGCACAACCTTATATAGGTTTTTTAACTCATCAGGTGCATTCGAAACAACATAAGAAAGTTCAATAAAATCGAGCATATCCAAATCGTTAAAGTCGTTTCCTATTGCAATAACCTCATTTATATTACATTTCACCTCCTCACCACAAAGCCAACTTATTCCATACGCTTTTGAAACATCAAGCGGAAAAATTTCCATCCAAATTGAAACTCCGTCCGAAGGGGATGTTGTTCTAATAACCTTTAATGTTGGAAATTTAAGGCTTAATCTTTTAAAAAGATCGGCATCATTGGGTAGAACGGCTATTATCTGAGTAGCTCCATCAGGAAATTCGATACCTGAGATGTATGGTCTACAAAATGCTCTATACGTCTCGATTCTTCTATCAAAATCGGAATTCTCATGATTAGCTGAATGATATAGAAAGCAATGATTGTGAGGTATTGGCTCGTGAATCATAAAATCAATTCCATGTAAAATCAAATCATCAACAACAGATTGAACCTCGTGCTGATATAGAAGACGAGAATTCAATATCTGTTTGTCTTTCCATCGAATCACACCAGCACCAGAAGAAAAAATTATATAGTCAATTGGAAAATCATCCGATAAAACCTTATTGATTGAGTAAAGCGAACGACCTGTGGCAATTGTTCTTACTATCCCCATTTCACCTAAACTGAATAATGTTTCAAGAACAGGCTTCTCAGCAATAGCATCACTATTCAGCAGTGTACCATCAAGATCTGTAACAACCATTTTTAGCATAAAAAAACATAAAAGGAATGCTCAAAGATAACCATTAAGTAAAAACCATTCTCATTCATCAAAATCTGAATTCTCAACCAAACAAGTCATCGTAAAAATCGTTTAATGACATATATCAACTTCCTGATTTTATTAACCATACCCAATCATGTTGTGGCTTCTAGGAATGGTTAATAAAATTAACATTAAGTAACAGTTAAATAATTTTTAATTCCAATTAGCATTTCATATATTTAAGCCCCATTTGATATCTTTAAAATCTTAACAAATATGACCAAATTAATAACATTTAATGAGTTAAGGAGGATAAAAGACAATCTTCCTTCAGGGAGTATGCAACATATCGCAGACAGGTTAAACGTGAATGTCGAAACTGTACGTAATTATTTTGGTGGGACAAATTACGAAAAGGGAGGTGCAGTAGGCTTTCACGTTGAGCAGGGACCCGATGGCGGGATTGTTACATTAGATGATTCAACGATACTAGATATGGCTAAGGAGCTTATCACAAGGTCGGGGGAATTAGTGTAGAAAACATTATATCTTCAAACTAAAAAAGCAGGATAAAAAATTGTCCTGCTTTCTTTTTTTTACGAAATTCGAGCTACGAATTTTTAACTAACTATAATGGAACTACTACTCGAAAAGATAAATAGCTCTGAGCAAAAATGGCTTAAACCTCTATACAAGCATAGTAAATCCCTTTTTCAAAATACACATTTGCCTTCCCACGATGCAGAGCATCATTTAAGAGTTTGGTTACATTGCCGTGGTTTACTTATTGAACTACATAAAGCAGGAATAAAAACAACTCTCGATTCTATTGACAAAGCTATAGTAGCCTGCTTCTTTCACGATGCAGGGTTAACATTGGATGTTGGGGAACAACATGGTTTTTTAGGTCGAAAAATTTGTGAAGATTTCTTCAAAGACAACCCTAACCTTCAAGTTCCTGATCTACCAGAAGTGCTTGATGTTATTGAAAAACACGACGATAAATCGAAAAAGGAAATCTCGACTGTTACCCCATATACAATGAAGACAATTCTGAGGCTTGTTTCAGCCGCAGATGATCTTGACGCATTGGGTTATATAGGAGTTTTTAGATATGTTGAGATTTATCTAAAGCGATGCATCCCTGACACTGAAATTCCTAAAAAGGTTACTACTAATTTAAAAAATAGGTTTTCGAATTTTTTAAGCACTTACTCAGGTCTTCCTAAATTCGCAGAAAGGCAAAAGATAAGGTATAAAGAAACCTTCGATTTCTTTGCTGAACTTGATGGTTACTTCTCGCAAAAGACTGAAATTCCAGATAGCCAACTCACTGTTTTTAAGATATTAAAAGAAAGTCTTGTTGAGAAAAAGTTAGGAATAGATGAAACCATTGAAGAAACTCTAAGAATAAATACTAAAGGTTATCCTCTTTGGTATTTTAGTAAACTTAGAAATGAACTTGAGGTGACATCGGCATTATTACTTGATTAATTACCCTTCTTATCAAATTATTTTGAAAAACTCCTATGATATTGCCATCATTGGTGCTGGTGCAGCTGGTTTACTTGCGGCAGGAAGTGCAGCAATGCTTGGTGCAAAAGTTGTTCTCCTAGAAAAAATGGAGAAACCTGCCCGAAAACTTAGAATTACTGGTAAAGGGAGGTGTAATATCACCAACATGAAATCTTTAGAGGAATACCTTAAAGAGATTTCACCTGAGCCTCGTTTCTTACGACAAGCATTTGGTTCTTTTTTCAACCAAGATATTGTGGATTTACTAAAAACAATGGGGGTTGATACTAAGATAGAGCGAGGTCAACGTGTGTTCCCCACTAGCGAAAAAGCATGGGATGTTGCCGAAGCACTTATTAAATGGGTAAAATCTTTGAACGTAGAAATCTACAATAACTCACAAATTGAAAATATTATAGTAGATGAACATATAATAAAAGGTATAAAGGTTAAAAATACAAAATCGGGATTAATTGATACTGTCAATAGTAAATGTGTAATTGTAGCAACTGGAGGTAAATCATATCCTGCAACAGGTTCAACTGGGGATGGTTACCAATTTGCAAAATTAGCTGGGCATAAAATCGAAAATCTACGTCCGTCTCTTGTTGGGATTGAAACTAAAACGGTTTACAATAAAGCCATAGGCTTAAATCTCAGAAATATCAATGCAACGCTTTGGATTGGTGGAAAGAAAAGCATTAGCGAATTTGGTGAGCTCTCTTTTACTGAATATGGGTTAGATGGCCCTATAATATTGCGATTAAGCAGGTTAATTGTTGATTCATTAACTAATAATAAAAAGGTCGAGATATCCTTAGATCTTAAACCAGCGTTGGATTATCAAAAAATCGAATCAAGAATACAACGGGATATTACCAATTCAAGTAAGATGAATATTGCCACATTACTTAAGGAACTTCTACCCTCTCAGCTAATTGACACATTCATTGAAATTCTGCGCATCGATCCGTTAAAACCTGTAAATCAATTAAATATTAAAGACAAGAAGAGCCTTATCAACCTACTAAAAGATTTTCGTATTGAAGCAACAAACTTCAGAGGTTGGGATGAGGCAATTGTAACCGCTGGAGGTATCTCAATAAAAGAGATAAACCCAAAAACAATGGAATCCAAAATAGTTAGCAATCTCTATTTCGCAGGAGAAATAATTGATGTTGATGGTAATACAGGAGGTTATAATCTCCAAATTGCATTTTCAACAGGATGGCTTGCTGGTAACTCCGCTGCAAAAAAAGTATTAGAATCTACCTTATAAAAAAATCAAGCATTAGCTCATCCTCCAAATAAGCCTTTAGCCTATCCCCAACTTTAACAGGGCCAACACCAACAGGAGTTCCAGTAAAAATAAGATCTCCTGTTCTCAAGGTTATGAATTTAGTGACATAGGAGATTATATGATCGAATTTGAAGACCATGTCATTAGTGTTACCCTTTTGAACAATCACATCATTCTTTTCGAGTTTGAAATTAATATTATTGAGGTTCTCAAACCGCTCCTTTTTAACAAAACTACTGATAGGTGCTGATCCATCGAAAGCCTTTGCCATTTCCCAAGGCATTCCCTTATCCTTGCAGAGTCGTTGTAAATCGCGAGCGGTAAAATCTATCCCTAGACCTATTTCATTATAGTAACGATGTGCAAACTTCTCGCTAACATTTCTACCTAACTTATTGATTTTTAAAACAACCTCTAACTCATACTGTAAGTCGTTAGTAAATTCAGGGTAAAAGAAAGGGTTATTGTTTCTAACTAAACTGGTATCAGGTTTTAGGAAAAAAACAGGAACCTGTGGTATAGGATTATTCATTTCCCTAATGTGATCCATGTAATTTAGACCAATACATATGATTTTCATAGGTGTAGAATTAGGTTGTATGATTGTTTACTAGAAAATTGCTCTCAAAATTGATTAAATTATTTTGAAAATAATTATAACACCCCACATTTATCTCATCTAATTTCATCTTGATATATTAATTCTACTTTAACAGATTTGAAATAAACTTGATTTTTGACTTCGTCGAACTCGTTTCACTTCGGTTCTGCTTTTTACCCCAAGCCCTAAAGGGAGAAATCAGAAAAATCAACCCAATCCCTTTAGGGGTAGGGGTAAAATTGGGTTGATTTTTCGTGTAATAACCAATCTGTTAAAGTAAAATTAACCTATTTTAGGAAACATCACCTTTAATCCATTGTGAACAATACTAATCTTCAATTTTTTTCCCATCAAACAAGGTTCTCCGTCAAAATGGATAACACCTTCTTTCTTTCTCTTCAAAACAATTTTTTCAGCCCGCATACTGTTCATTAAAGGGCTACGATCCATTGTTTTAGCAAATAATCGAATACCAATGCTTACGCCTCTATACAATCTAAAAGGTGAAAGGATACAAATATCTAGTTTTCCATCCTGAATATCCGCCTTAGGGGAGATATATGCATTATTCCCATACTGTGAGGCATTGGCAAATGTTATTAGGAATGCGCGTGACTTAAGTTTTATGGTATTATCAATTTTCAGCTTGTACTTTTTTGCCTTATAGCTAAAAAATTCCCTTAGAGTAGTTTTGAGGTATGTAACAAAACCTCTCTCCGTAGCCTCAGCAAATTTATGTCCGATATGTGCATCGAAACCAACCCCGCATGTACAGAAAAACGGAACATCGTTAACTCTCCCATAATCAATAGCCTCATATTTGCCTGTGTTAATAAGTTCCATGGACTTCTTAAGATCAAGAGGAATCCTCAAGTGCCTGGCAAGCCCATTTCCTGATCCTATAGGAATAATGCCCAAAATCCCATTAGTATCAACCAATGCTTTGGCTATTTCATTAACAGTTCCATCGCCTCCAACTGCAATGAATCGTGAATAACCTTCAACTATTTTTTGTGAAACAATTTCTGTTGCTTCTCCCTTATATTTAGTGATATAAACTTCAGCATCATACATCGATTTATCAATTAGCTGAAGTATTTTTTTAGGTATATCTGCTTTCTTTTTCGTGCCTGAAATTGGGTTGATCAGAAAGATTATTTTCTCTTTATCATTTGTTTGCATCATATCAATTCGCTATAAAATTTATTTATTCTTGCCAAAGGTAATTTACGATGCGATAATTAAAAAACTATTTTATAAAATACAGGAAAAAATGAGTCGAATCTTCTAAATCGATTTGGTTGAGAGGAGAGAAGAAATAAATAAATATTATATATTTGCCCTTCAATTATTAACTGGTATACAACCACATATAATTAAGGGTTTTACTAAAAATTACAATTCTGGATATATGAAAAAACTACTCAACAACAGGTATGGAAGCATACTAATTATGTACTGCCTTTTTATCATCATCTCATTTATCTCTCGAACTGTACTACTAAGCATGTCGTTTCATGAGGTAAATCTTGGTATCTTCAGTCTACTTAGAGTATATGGAGTTGGGCTATTCTTTGACACAGTAGCTTTTTCATATTTTATGATACCTTTTGTACTATTTCTATTACTTATTCCAAGCAAACTATATAATTCCATTATAAATAGATGGCTAGGGCATTTTATCCTATTTATCACAATTTATATAATGCTTTTTAACGGGGTGTCCGAATACTTTTTTTGGGAAGAGTTTGGTGTGCGTTATAACTTTATTGCTGTAGATTACCTTATTTATACAACAGAAGTAATCGGAAATATTCGTGAATCGTATCCCCTACCCCTACTTCTTATCTCAATTTTTATTATTGATTCAGCCATAATGTATTTAGTGATAAAGAAGAACCTGCTTTCTCCTTCATTAAATAGCAAAGTTAAATTCAAAGGACGCCTAACAGCTGGAATAGTTCTATTAGTGTTGCCTATTCTTTCGTTTATAATTGTAGATAATACATGGGCCGAAAAAACTGAAAATAGATACAATAATGAATTATCAAAAAATGGGGTACATTCCATTTTTGCTGCTTTCATAAACAATGAACTCGACTACGAAACATTTTATATTAAGAAACCTACCGAGGAAAATTTCACAAATTTACGTTCACTTATTAAAAGTGAAAATGGCAAATTCATTAATGATAATGTAACAGACATTTCCCAACTTATTACAAATCAAGGAGAGGAAAAGAGGCACAACGTTATCTTCATTACTATTGAAAGTCTTAGTGGTGAATTTTTAGGATATATGGGCAGCAAAAAGGGAAAAATTACACCACATCTTGATTCAATCGCAAATAACTCAATACTGTTTACAAATTTTTATGCAACGGGCACACGAACAATATGGGGACTTGAAGCAGTAGCTCTTTCAGCACCACCAAAACCAGGTCAAAGTGTAATTAAGCGTCCAAATAATGGTAATATGTTCTCGCTTGGTCACCTTTTCAAAGCTCGTGGGTATGAACTTAAATTCATATATGGTGGCAATGGTTATTTTGATAATATGAACGCTTTTTATGAAAAGAATGGATACACATCAATAGATAAAGGTGATTTTGAAGATAATGAAATTAACTTCGAAAATGCTTGGGGAGTTTGCGATGAGGATTTACTATCAAAAACCATAAAGGAAGCAGATCTGTCTTTTGCATCAGGAAAACCTTTCCTTAACCTTGTAATGACAACCTCAAATCACAGGCCATTTACATATCCTAATGGGCGTATTGATATTATATCACCTGCAAATCGTCAGGGTGCAGTTAAATATACCGATTATGCTATTGGTGATTTCATTCGTAAAGTTCAAAAGAAACCATGGTTTAATAATACTATTATAGTTATAATGGCTGATCATTGCGCAGGAAGTGCTGGACAAACCGAGTTGCCTGTTCTAGAGTATCAAATACCGCTTATTATATATAATCCAACACTTTTCCCTCCACAGAAAATTGATAAATTATCGAGTCAAATTGATGTTGCTCCTACTTTGCTTAGCATGCTTAACTGGACTTATAAGAGCAAATTCTTTGGAAAAGATATTTTTAAAATGACACCAGCTGAGGAAAGAGCTTTTATTGCAAATTACCAAAAGTTAGGATTTATAAAGAATGATAAAATAGTCATTCTAAGCCCGCAGCAAAAGGTTCGCTATTATCAATTTAACAGATTAACAGGAGTTATGCTTGATATTCCTGCGGATAATGATCTTCTAAAAGATGCTGTTGGTTACTACCAATCTTCAAATTACGTTTACAAGAAAAAATTGGATAGATGGGAATAAATATTAAATACTTCTTACAAAGAATTACACTAGCCTTTGTATTTATTTTCATCATTCAAATAACAAGCAATGCCTCTGAGAAGAGGGATACTTTGGTATATAAACATAAAAGAGATACCGTTATATTAGTTAAAGCACAAGTTGTAGATATTGACTCCTCAAAATCATTACTATTCTATAAAACCCGTCCATTTGGATTTGTAGGATATGTGCCAAGAAATATTGCCGATTTTTGTAAAGTTAGTACCCGAAAAAAGAACCTTCCAAAATTAGGAATGCTAATAGGCGGTACAGCTATTCTTGTTGCTTTGGATCAAAAAATTCTTGACGCATCTCAACAATTTGGTAGATTTATACACCTTGATGCAGAAAGAAAATTTGCTAATGCCATAACTTTAAAATTGGGTGGCTTTCGAGTACCCGTCCTTGATATTCCTCAAAACTTAAATTCTGGATTCTACTTTCTGGGTGAAGGCTGGCCAAGTATACTTATTGCAGGTAGTTTTTATAGCTACGGTAGTTTTGCAAAAGATTATCGTGCGCTCCAAACCTCATCAGAACTAGCTGAAATGTTTTTAACTTTAGCTATCACCACTCAATTTATTAAAAGAGTTACAGGGCGTGAAAGTCCATTTGTTGCTTCTTCTCCAGGAGGAAAATGGAAACCTTTCCCAAATCCTAGCTACTACCAAAAGCATGTTCCATACTTTGATGCCTTCCCTTCTGGTCATTTGGCCACTGCAATGGCTACAATTACAATTATTTCGGGAAATTACCCAGAATATCGCTACGTGAAACCCATTGGTTATACATTGATGGGGGTATTAGGATATTCTATGATGAACAATGGTGTTCATTGGGTTAGCGATTATCCGTTAGCAATTGCAATTGGTTATGTTTATGGCAAAATTGCACTCTCGCATGGACAGCAAGTTATTCATAAAAAACGTTCTAACTCAATGATGAGCTCTTCTGTTACCCCAATACTGATTGGAGAAAATGGGTTTGGAATGAGCTATAGGGTTAACTTTTAGAATTCATACCAGGCTCCTGCTCGGCAAAGTTTGCTTTCAGCGAACTCGTAAAGATGCTCGGTTAGCGAAGCATAACTTCGTCGTAATTAACCAACCGGAGTGAACTCATCAAAGATAAATAGCGGTCTTAGACCGCACCAATACCAAATTAAAATTCCCCAGCAAAGCAAAAACACAAAAGGAGCAAACACTTTTGTTTTTCCCATCTCCAATTTGATATAATATAGAATATAAGTATTTCTAAAACTTCCAAAAGATAAAATCGCCTTTTGATAATTTATAATAAATCATTAAGTTTGGAAACAAGGCACACCCAAAGGTGTGTTTTAACATCCATATTTAGGTGTATAACCACACCTTTGGGATGGTTATAAATGAGTTACCTGCAAGGCTAAGAACCAGAAACGATGAAGATATTTATTTACATACTGACTTTTTTAACTCTGATTAGTTGTAAAAACGGACAGAATCCAGCGAATCAAAAAAATAATTTTGATTATTTACAAGTCCCGAAAGATTCAACAAATGAGAATAAAAAATCATTTCAATATAGTGACCAACAACTTGAAATATTTTTAGATAGTATTGGAAAATTACCTTCAAGGCCTTTAATGGAGAAAGTCTCTTGTATGACTGATTCGATTTTTAAAAATCAACAGCAACTTGATATTTCAGTAAAAGGTTCAGACTTTGAAAAACTTAAAAAGGGCTGCAATGTCGAGCACCTTGATATTAAGACAGTAAAAGCTATTTTTGGCGATATAAAAATCGACAGTGTGTATTTAAAAGACGGAATCGTTCCGTTGACCTTTGTTTCATTTGATAAAAACAAGAATGATTTTAAAGAATTTGCTGTTTGCCCGGACTACGCTGATAAAGAATGGAGTTGTGAAATGTATTTCTTTTCTGGCAATAAGATTATTGCGAAGCATAACATCTATCATCGATATGGACTTGAATTAAAGCATTACAAAGATATTGATGGTAGGACCGTTATTTATTATAAGGAAAACTATCAAAGCGGTTCAGGGATTTGGTGGTTTAACTTTTACTTTTACAAATATTACAACAATAAACTCATTCCAATATTGAATGAACTTGAAAATGGCAATCTACAATTTCCTTGGAGTATTCGTATTTTATGGCTTGAATCTACAATTCAAAAAACAAATCCTTTGACTTTGAAAATGGTTTATTACCAAGCATATTCAGATTCAGCAGAAAGTCCAAAATATATAAACGATTCGACAATTGTTCAATACACATGGGACGAGAAAACTAAGACATTAGTAGGTAATTATGAAAAATCAAAAATTAGTAAAGCTCAAATAATGACCTACTACCTTGAGGACAATGAATTGCTTTTTATAAATGCTTACAACCATTTATTAAAAAACAACTTAAAGGATAGCAGATTTCGGAAATCAACATTGCACTATTTGAATGAAGTGATAAATCATTACGAAAACAAATGAAAGAAAAAAAGCCCAGCAGGTAACAGCAAGTATAAAAAATAGCGGTTTCACAGGATTAGCAAGCGTTTCAGCCCGTATAAAGTTTTGTTACGTGTGATACAGTTGTAATATCGCAATCCGCTACTTTTCATACTTGCGGACGTTGGCGTTAATTATAACGAACAAAACTGTTAAAATGACAATTATAAAATGAGATATAAATTACTAATAGTTTTCTTGATTAACACATTGATTAGTTATAGTCAAGAATTTGTTGTAGAAAAGGTTCAATTGATAGAAACTGTTGATAATAAATACGTATCTGAAATCCCAAGATTAAAGGATAAATTAGATGATAGTAATCCTGTTGTAGATAGGATTAATTTCCAGATTCTTGACCGTTTTATGATTAATAGTTATGTGCAAAGTGAATTAGAAGAGTTTAGATGGTACGAAGTTGGTTGTTCTTCCGAGATTAAAGAGAATATTCTTTACATATCATTTGCAGGAGAATATTATGGGGCTTATCCAAATTACGTTGCTGATGAATTATTTTTTGATTTAAAATCTGGAGAGTCTTTAAAATTAAGTGTAATTCCTTTTCAGGCATTATTTACATTATCGGGGTATTTGAATTTTCTCAATAAATATTGGCTTGAAGGAGTGAAAAAAGAATTTGTAACCGCAATCGAATGTGCAGAAATTGAACCTTATTGCAGTTACTACGACATTAATAATTATGATATTGACAGCAACATGTTTTCTATTTCTCTTACAGATGACTGTTATCCTCATGTGGCTCAAGGATGTTCACCTATATATAGTAAATCCATAGAACTTGATTCAATTAAGCAATACTTAAACAATATCGGGAAATATATTCTATTAGAGAGCAAATATATGACCATGACCCCAATTCAAAAATTTTTAGAGAATGAGAAATTAAAAGAAAAAGTTCCCAACAACGTGTTTTTGTTCGGAAAAATTGATGACAGATACCCGTTTAGCATGGCAATTAACATTGATAAAAAAGAACAAATTTTAGGACTCTATTATTACGATTCAAAACTTCAAAAAATCAACTTAAAAGGACAAAGTAATGATAATACAATGTTTTTGACCGAGTCAGTTAACAATAATCAAACTGGATTCTTTGAATTTGATATTAATATTGATAACTATCCGATAGAAGGGAAATGGCTAAATTTCGAAAAATCTAAAAGTCTTAATATAAAATTCACTAAAATAATGTCATGTAAAAATAACTAACGCCAATCGAGTAGGCAGCCGATAGGCTTTTAGCCTATCGGGAGCTCGCCAAACACAACAAATACGCGAAACATTTTAGGCAACCCTTTAAGATGAATTGATATGGATAGTAATAAAATAACTTTAGTTGGAATAATTCTGACATTTTTAGTTAGTACAGTAAGTCTTTTAATCACGCTTTTTTACGCTCGTAAAACAACATTCATTAATGCAGTTACAAGTTCACGATTTAAATACATACAAGATTTTAGAATTAGTGTGTCAGATTATTTGGGTCTTATTAAAATATATCAAAAATTGAAAAATGAACCCAATTGTAATGATAAAAAAATTGAAACTTTGAAATTACTTGAAACATCGAGGTTTCAGATACTATTATTTCTTAATCCCGAGAACAAGATTTGGGATGAATACATTATTAATGAAATTAAAGAATTGCACAAAGAATTAGTGTTGAACTCTCAAAGTACTAAAAGTCTCTCTGAGTTAGAAGAAATAATTGATAAATTTGTTATTTCTACACAGTACCTTTTGAAACTTGAGTGGGAAGGTGCAAAGTTAGAATCCAAAAAAGGGATTATTAATGAACGAGAACAATCAAAACTTAATAAAAAGACTAGAAAAAAATTAGATAAATATTTAGATGGAGAAAGAGAAAAAAAAGAAAAAAAAATACTCCCACTCGTCGAAGTATAGCGAAGCGTAACTTCGTCGTAATTAACCGAACGAATCCCGAAGGGATCGACGAAGTCAACTGAACTCATTGAGGATAAATAGAGGTCTTAAACCGCACCAATACCAAATTAAAATTCCCCAGCAAAACAAAAACAAAAAAGGAGCAGATGCTTTTGTTTTTCATATCTCCAATTTGATATAATATAGAATATGATTGTTTTTAAACTCCAAAAGATAAAATCGCCTTTTGATAATTTATAATAAATCACTAAGTTTGATAAAGATTACTAGAAGGTACACAATACATTCCAATATGGGGATATATATGTAGTTTTGGTACATGTATAATAAGTTGGCAGTAATACAACAGAAACCCTAACAATAACAAATAAAATTTAAAATATGAGGTCGGTAACAACATTTGACATTCCATCAACAGCAGGTACATCCTTTCCGACAGATCAAGAATTTTTGGTTAGAATTACTTCATTAGGACTTGCAGATACAACTAAAACAATTGATGACTATAAAAAAATCGCAGACACAGAAAATAGTTCAGGGCTGTGTGTTTGGGATTTAATGCCAGAAGTTGCAAAAGAAGAAAAAAAATTTTTGATTTTTTGTGGAGATATACCAAGTTCACAGACTAAAATTATTATTACAAGGCAAATTCCAGCCGAAGCAAAAATAAGATTAATAAATCCCAAATTGGATAAACTTCAACAAGCGACAGAGGACATTGTTAAAAAACTAACAAAATCAATCTTGACTGAAGCTCCTTTGAAAGTTGTAAATAATGAAGTTGAAATTTTGGAACACAAAGAAACATATCAAATTATTGAAGGACGAGTAATAAATAGTGCTTTCAAAGAAGCAATTAAAGAAAATGGAAAACACTTTTATATTTCTGAAACCGCACTTGCAATTTTAATTTTAACAGGGATTTGGTTATTAATTATGTCAAGACAAGGATACAACAGCTTCCCAGTATTATTTCCTTTAATTGAAAGGATTTTTACAGTAGCTATGACAACATTTATTGTAAGTGGTTTTGACTTTTGGCATACATATAAAAACATTTCACAAGCTAAAACAATTGCTTGGACAGTGTCAACAGAACGACAAAAGAAGAAATAAGTTAGCTGACAATAATGTACTACTGCCAACAGCCCCCGCTCGGCATTCTAAGACATATGCAAGTAAAATAGAATAATTATTTTTGTATTGCCAAATAACAACCCGCACTAATACCAATTAAAAATCATAAATTTACTAGCAATAGCAGAATAAATATATGCAATAAAACAGAAGATTAAATTGCATGGGAAACATATTAAGAGTTTTATGCAGTACAAAACGGCAATTTAAAATAATGAGGTTAGGGTTAAGAGTTTAATTTTGGTGAGAGGGGGATAATTTTAATTTTTGAAAATTTGCATCAATTGATAAAATACAAAACTAACTTTATCTAATTATTTGCAAATATTCAATTACTTGATTTTACTTAAAAAAGATTGAACTAATTCAATTAAATGTTTTATAAGAAATTATTTATATTATTTAAAATGAAGACAGAATACATTGTGAAAACAATATTACGTGAGATACTTGAGATAGAAGATATTGAACCTGACATTAATCTATATGATTATGGAATGGCTTCTATTGAAATTATTCGTTTAATTGTAAGAATTGAAAAAGAAACTGGTGTTAGGCTGAATTTAATTGATACTTTTAAAAGTCCGACTTTAAAGAGTATTTGTGAGTTTATTGACAAAACTTAAATTTATGGAACTGTACTCAAAAATATTATTACTCGTCTTAAGCTCTTTAATTGGTGCTGGATTAGGATTTATTGCACAATCATACTTCAATAAACTAAGATTCCGTCAAAGTACTACTGAATCGATTGTGAAACGCTATTTAGATGCTAGGGATGAATTATGTACCTTAGTTGCCGAATGTGCTGTAAATGCTAATTCTCAAGATTCAGAATGGTTGAATCGTACACTTAATTCAATTTCATTATCATATTATAAGTTTTTTGACTATATGCCTAAATTGGTAATAAAAGAAATGATATGTTTACAAGCCTGTTTAAAAGGTGCAGGTAAAATACTTTATAAGTTAGAGGGTGAGAATCTTTGTCCAATTGAGTCGAATGATTTGGAAAATTTTTGTCGAAATATTGCAACTTTGGAAAATATAGCATATGCGCTATATTTTAATCTACATAATGGGTCAGAGGAAAAATTATGTAATCATAGAATTGAATATCAAGCCCGACAGGCATTAATGAATATTAACAAACATTTTACTGAAAAAAATTTAACTTCATTATCGTTGTTCAGACCAAAGGGTCATAAAACAAGACATATGTATTACTCCCCGCTCGGCATTCTAAGACACATGCAAGTAAAATGGAATAATTATTTTTGTATTGCCAAATAACGACTGGTGGAGCAAAACTCCCAATCACAACAAATAAACAAAACGTTAGCGTATTATAATAGAAGAAATATAACTTTCAAAGTAATTGATAGAAGAGCAATTTAACAAGCATTAATATAACAGTATGAAGAACAAAAAAAGCACTTATATAATTGTTGCAATTTCCATATTCGTTGGACTATTACATTTCGTTATTGGGCCTGATTATCAAGGAATTTTCAAGCATTTTATTCGTGGGTATTTAATTGATATTCTGCTACCTATGAATCTATACTTATTGATGCAAATATCACTAAGAAAGAGCATATCAGTAAATAAAGCCCGAATCATAGGTGCAATATTCACTGTTACTTTTGGAACAATAGTAGAAATATTACAACTTTATAAAATTGAATTTCTTGGCAGCACATATGACCCCTGGGATATTCTTATGTATACAATTGGAGTTGGATTGGGTATTGCAATTGATTTAACAATAATTGACAAGTTTGAAAAGCAAGTACAGAAAAACGAATAATTACAAACCCCGTTCAGCGAAGCGTAACTTAGTTGTAACTAACCAAATGAAGGTAAATAGCAATCTCTGCCAGCCAAAGAGTTCCGAACTTTTTAAAAGTTCGGAACTCTTATTATAAAGCAGTTGGTAATTAAATAAACGAATAGAAATATCCTCGCTTTGCAATGCCTTTGATCAATATCGCAATTTGCGATATATTATATAATATCTATATCTGCTTTAATACCTATAAGCAAAACACATTCATCAAACTAGCTAGTCCCTATCTTTAAAGTAGCATTATTTAGATTTAAGAACAAGGATCAACGATTTATGATTGTCTTTGTTATATACTCCGATGGGCTTACCCCGAATTGCTCCTTAAAACTTCGGGAGAAGTAGGATAGGTTGGAAAATCCTGTTTGGTAAGCAATTTCAGTCAGGTTGCCCGATTTCATTAGTAGCAAAGAAGCTGCTCGTTTTAACCTTATGCAACGCATAAATTCTGTAAAGGATTGATTGGTTAACGCTTTGAGTTTTCTATACACATTGGTTTTACTCATTCCTATTTCATCGCAAAAAT
The DNA here is from genome assembly GCA_016218155.1 of Bacteroidia bacterium. Taxonomy (NCBI): domain Bacteria; kingdom Pseudomonadati; phylum Bacteroidota; class Bacteroidia; species Bacteroidia bacterium. The sequence goes on along the minus strand of JACREQ010000031.1, from coordinate 34,609 downwards.
CATTCACGGAAAACTCGGCATCTGCCAAATGATTTTCAATAATTTGAAGTGCTTTTGTTAAAAATTGTTCGTCTAATGATGTTGCTGTTACTTCCGAAGGGTTTACCGTGATAGATTTCTGAAACTTATCCCTTAACTTTTGTCGATTTGCTATTGTATTTCTAATCCTCAACAGCAATTCTGCCTTATTAAAGGGCTTAACTACATAATCATCGGCAGCAGCTTCAAGACCTTCAATTTTACTCTCCTCCGAGGCTTTTGCGGTAAGAATAATTACAGGGATATGACTTGTTTGCTGATTGTTTTTAATCAGCTTTGTCATTTCATACCCATTCATTTCGGGCATCATAATATCAGTAATTATAAGGTCTGGCGATACCTCCATTGCTTTATCAAATCCTTCCCTACCATTTACAGCTACTATAATTTGATAATCCTGCGCTAACGATTTTGATATGTAATCTCTCATATCATCATTATCCTCAACAACAAGAATTGTTGTCTCCCCTTTAATTATTCTAGTTTCGGCCTCGCCACCTAAATCGAATTCATGAAGTTTTGGAAATCTATCTATCACATCAATTTCATGATCTTCATCGGACAATATTTCTGCCGATGGCAAAAGATGTTTATTCACTGCTAAAGTTATTGTAAACTGAGCCCCTTTCCCTGCCTCGCTCTTCACTGTAATTTTACCTCCATGTAATTCAACCAACTCCTTTGCTAAGGCTAATCCTATACCACTGCCTTCAATTTTCCGATTTATTGTGACACTGGATTGATAAAAGGGTTCAAATATATTCTTTAGCTCATGCGATTCTATGCCTATTCCATTATCTTTTATCATGATTTCAACATAATCGTTGCTCTCACCAATTATGGACAGAGAAACCTCCACAAAACCTCCTTTATTGGTATGTTTTAATGCGTTCGAAATGATATTAAAAACAATTGTCCCTACTTTATCTCTATCAAACCAAACAAGCAAAGGCAAAGGGTTTGAATTATAGGTAAGTGAAATGGATAGATCTTTTGCACGCCCAGAAAATGAATCAATTAGTATATTTAAAAATGTATTTATATCATAAAAGGAAAGTTGTAGATTAAGACTTGCCTTTTGAAGTTTAGATAAATCAAGCAACTGATTAATAAGATTTAATAGGCTATTTGCATGTTTTAGCATTAGGCGAATATCATTTTGCGCTTCCTTGTTGTTGGATTCCTCCAACATGGATGTTAACGGTCCAATTATAAGTGATAATGGTGTTCGGAATTCATGCGATATGTTGGTAAAGAATCGGGATTTCATATCGTCCAATTCCAGTAAACTTTCATTCTGCTTTCCAAGCATATCGTTCATTGTCATAATTTCCTGCTGCTGTTGCTCAATCTCTCTATTCTTATTTTCCAACATACCAACCAGCTTGTGTTTTAATCGGAAACGAGTGTATAAAACAAATGCCATAACTATGAATAGCACCGTTGACAATAGGATAAGTAAAATAACAATCCTCTGTTTAGATAATTGGAGCGATTTATATTGATTCTCCCTATTAAGCAATTCTATCTCCTCATTCTTCTTGTTCATCTCAAATGAGATCTGCAATTCATAAAGTCGTTGGTTCGATTTATCGCTATTTATAGAATCACTTGCAATTTTAAAAAACTTATAATACTTATAGGCAGATCTTATATCATCTTTTTTTTCGTATGCTAATGATAAAATTTTATAATAATTATACTTTAAATCTAATGATATAGTAGGTTGCAAATTCTTTTCAAGCAAAATTATCGCTGAATCCGGCTGATTCATACTAATAAATAATTTGGCCATACTCAAGCATGAATTAATATTAAAATATTTGCCATCAGCCTTTTTTACAACATCAAACGATAATTTATAGTACTGCTTAGCTTTACCATAATTATCAGCACTTTCATAAATATCACCTATACTATTATATACATTAATAAGTAAATCTGGATAATTCCTTTGCTTTAACGTATCAATCAAACTTTCGAAGTAATGTAATGCAGTTTTCTCATCACCCATTGCTACATAATTGTTTGCAATCCTAACATATATACAATAATATTCATAGTTTTTATCTGAATATAAATTTAACGCCTCTTTAAAGTATTCTAGAGCCGTTTTATACTGATTTTGATTATTGTAGATGCTTCCTATACTAGTATAACAAGCACTCATTCCTTCTTTGTAGTTTAACGATTGATAAATCTTGTAAGCGGCTAAATAACACAGCATCGCTTTTTTCGAATTAAAATTTGCTACATAGAAACGTCCCATGTTAAAATTGACCATAGCAATTCCCGATAAATCTTTTAACTCCGTATAGAGTTTTAGGGATTTATTAAAGTTTTCAAGTTTCTCTGAGGGTGTGCCCTTTATTAAAAACCCATTAATCAAATAGTAATAAGCATATCCTTTCTTGAAGGGATTTTTTTCTAGTAATCCTTTGGCTTTATGGGTGTATTCCTGAGATTTGGTTTCATCATCATATAAATAAATATCAGCCAGTTTTAGTAGAATAATAGTTTTTGAAGTATCGCTTGTAGCATTATTCAAATCCTCTTTAAGTGAATCTACGGTAATCTGTGAAAATACGCTAAAAGTAATTAATACTAAAAGTGAAGATGTAATAACTTTTTTCATAGCTACTATAACATTACAAAATTATCTATGATATTCTAATTCATTGACCTACAAATATATCTATTTAATGGAATAATGGTACAAAAAAAAGGAACATCTGTTAAAATCCGATTAAGAGAAATTGATTACATTTCGAAATAGTCAAATGTTTAGTTTCTTACAAATGCAGCAACAAAATAAAATCAAAATAATTGCATATCATATAAAACTGCATTCACATTCTAACTGGATTAAATTTTCAATCATATTTGCATTGTTAATAAATAGATAACCTATTCTAGTATAAGTTTCTTTAACTCATTTTGGAAACTTATTACTTATTAATAAACTAATTTTTTATAAGCATGAAAAAACTTAAAGATTTTACGAACGAGCACTTGGATGTATCACAGCTAATGAATGCTAAAGAAATGAGCAAAATTTATATTGGTGAATACACTAGTAATACCAATGAAGGTGAATGTATTAATGATGCGGTTGTAAAACTTTGTAAAGACGGAATATGCAAGGGAGGCTCTTGTCAGGGTAATATTAATTTGATTCTATAAAGGAAATCGCAATAATAGTATAAAACAGTATTTGCAAATACAACACTGATGGATGGAAAAGTGAAACTGGAGCGAATCCCGCAGGGATCGACAAAGTCAACCAGAACTCGGCGTAGCCAATATTAGACAATAAAGGTTACGCTCTTGTTCATTTTTTCTATTTTTAATCATTCCGGGATTAATTTCATCAAACTCGCAAACTCGATTCCATCGTTTCGGACAAAATAATTTGATTGATATTCAGATTAATACGCCGTTTACTGCATTGAACAGTCATTAATTAGAATTGTTTCTCTCCGCATAAATTAACTACCAGTCACCTATTTCATAGTACTAGTTTCGCAGCATTGCTTGCAATCGTTTCTTAACAGATAATAAACGAACCTAGCAATTCTGTATAAAATAAACTCATAGTTGATATCCTGAATAGCAAAAATGTTAGTAACATTTTTATCCATTACAAATATTACCGAAAAAAATATCTATAATACTGATTTATAATGATATAATAAATGGAACAATAGTACAAGCATTTGGAATAACTGTTAAAGTCTGAAAAATCAATTTTGAATAAAATTGGAAATGTTTGCAAACAAATTGGCGAATTCCGAAAAGCCTTAATAGAGTAGGAAAAAATAATTAAAATCTAAAATCATGAAAAAGTTAGAGAAAAATGAAATGAAATTAGTAAAAGGTGGACAAAGAGCGGATGAATTTAAACAAGGTTGTTGGGACAATGGCGATGGAACAAGCTCCTGCAATATAGTTTATGGTGATGGTAAAAATTGTCATGGAGTGTATACTTATGGTGGAGCTACAATAAGCCTTGAGTGCTGGTATAATAATTAGAGAGCATTCATCAAAAAAATGTCAATTCTTAAAAAACCTTTCTTTTTTGTTATTGTGTGATACTATTATCCAGCTTTAAATATGAGTTCTTAAGATGATTTAAAAACTTTTTCCTAATAATAAATCTTTTAAGAATAACCAATATTTACAAATTATAGGGCTGCATAATTATATGACTTAAATAAAACCTTAATTGGAGCTAAGTTATAAAATAGTTCATTCTCACAAAAACAATAGGCGGATTCCGAAAAGCCTTAATAGAGTAGGGAAAAATTAACAAAATCTAAAATCATGAAAAAGTTAGAAAAAAGTGAAATGAAAAGTATTAATGGAGGAATGGAAGGGGGATTTACTCAGGAATGCTGGGATAATTTCAACGGAACAAGTTCCTGCTCAATCAAGTATGACAATGGTTATTGGTGTGTGGGAACTTATACCTATGGTGGAGCTACACGATTTCTTCATTGTGAATAGTTAATTAATGTACTATTATACTAGGAGGGCTTATTCTTCAAAGCCTTCCTAGTTTTGAATCTCTTTGCTGAATATTTATCAAAAAATGAAAATGTCGTTATAATTCTTTTAGACTTATAAGTACAATGAAGGATATTAAAGAAAGTATACGTAAATCGTTACAGTTATTGGATATTCCATACACAAAAAATTATATCAATAGTTTTTTGGATAATCACACAGATGCCCACTCCATGCTATGCCTAAGCGATTTGTACGATTCATATAAAGTGGAAAATACTGGAGGAGAATTTGAAAACAAAACTGAAATAATTAATTACCCTGGTGCACATATCAGTCAACTGGCAGATAAAGATATAGTATATTTTGTTGTTGTTGAAACTATAAAAGAAAACACAATTACATATTACAATAAAGGCAAAAAAATTGTTGAGTCGCTAGAAGATTACCTCAAAAAATGGCAAGGATTTGTTCTGTTCTTTACAAAAAACGAAGATTCAGCAGAGCCCAATTATAATGATAATTTAAAGGAGACAAGATTAAATAATTTCAAAATATTATTATTTATAATTTCAATATCAATTTTATTCGTCGCTTCTATATATGCCTGCATACCCATCATTTTGCCCGTACCATTTATGGGTCTAATTTTTCTAAAACTAATAGGCATCGCTGTTTCAATATTATTAATAAGCTACACATACAACAGCGATAATCTATTTATAAAAGAGATTTGTAACGTTGGCAAAAAAACAAATTGCGGGAACATTCTCAAAAGCAAAGCAGCAAAAGTTTTTTCATTCTTAAGTTGGTCCGAAGTTGGTCTATTCTATTTTGCCACAACACTACTAACCATAATAATATCGGAAACACATCAGCAAATTCAAGGATACTATCTAATAGTTGGAATAAATATACTTGCCCTTCCCTACACAGTTTATTCGGTATACTATCAAAAAAAGGTGGCAAAATCATGGTGTGTGATGTGTCTTAGCATACAAGCCCTATTATTGTTAGAGTTTGTAGTTGGGTTATCCGCTTGGTCATCCTTTTCATTACAAAACATTACAATACCCCTTATAACAATCTCACTTTCGAGTCTATTTATAATCACTACCTGGTATTTAATAAAACCTTTGTTAGAAGCAAATTCAGAACTTGCGGTTACAAAAAAAGATCTACGAAAATTCAAACAAAATATATCCTTGTTTCATTACACCCTCAGTAATCAACCTAAAGTCACCTACCCAAAACAAGCTGAAGTACTTCGTTTTGGAAGCATAAATCCAAAAATACATTTTACAATTTTCACAAGCCCGGTATGTGCATATTGCAGTAAGACACACACCGTCATTAATAAATTACTCGACAATTACCCAAACGACGTTGCCTTGACTGAAATTTTTGCTGTTAGTAACGACGAAAGAGATGAAAGAGTAAAATTAGCGGCTCATATGCTTCAACTAAACAAAAAGATAGAAAAAGCGGATGCACACCGTGCCATAAATGATTGGCATGCCGATGAAAATAGAAAAATGGAAAAATGGATGGCTAAATATCCTGTAATAGGTGATGCAATTGCCGAAAATCGAGAAATAATTGGATTGCATAATTCAATTGCCAAATCGCTAGGCATCACACACACACCAATTATTGTTATGAATGGTAAATTATTACCTGATTTATATAGGGTTGAAGATTTGGAAAAAATAATTCCAACATTTTTAGCCACATTAGAGCATACTAATTAAGAATATTAGAATCCATTATAATGTTAAAATTTCCACATTTCAGACAATTAGATTCGATGGATTGCGGTCCAACTTGCATTCGCATGATTAGCAAGTACTATGGTAAAAACTACAATCTACAATCGTTAAGGGATAAATCGCAAATAGGTAAGGATGGCGTAAACATGCTTGGCATTAGTGAGGCAGCCGAATTAATTGGCTTCAACACTATTGGAGCAAAAATGGAATATAAAGAATTAATAGAGGGTGCTTCCAAACCCTGTGTTTTACATTGGAATAAGAATCATTTTGTTGTACTGCCTCCTCAAAAAAAGCATTGGTTTAAATCAAATAAAAATATTACCATCGCGGATCCTGGCTTAAATGGGCTAATTGAGGTTGATGAAGAGACATTTAAAAAGAATTGGATTTCAGTTAAGGATGATAGTAAGGATTATGGCATTGTTCTTTTAATAGAGCCAACGCCAAAGTTCTATGAGGAAAGTGGTGAGACCGAAACGGGAACTAATTTCAGTAGAATCTCAAAATATTTTTTACGCTATAAATTCATTATTGCTCAAGTATTTTTAGCGGTAATGGTTACCAGCTTATTCCAGCTAATCCTCCCATTTCTTACCCAAAATGTTGTTGATATTGGAATAAACTCAAACGATATTGGTTTTATCTACCTAATGCTAATTGGGCAGTTGGCTATTTACTTCGGACGTTTCTTTGTAGATTTTATTCGCAGCCGCCTACTGCTTTACATAAGCACAAGGGTTAATATATCTGTACTTTCAGACTTTTGGATCAAAATGATGGGGCTACCCATCTCCTATTTCGATCAAAAGCAAACTGGGGATATAATGCAACGAATCCAAGATCAAAATAGGATTCAGCAATTCATGGCAAAGGTTGCTGTAGGAAGTATATTCGGTATAATAACCCTTCTTGTGTATTCAATTGTTTTATTATACTATGACTATTCAATCTTTCTTTTCTTTCTAGCTGGAAGTATACTCTACATACTTTGGATAACCCTGTTCTTAAAATATCGAAGAAAACTGGACTACCAAAAGTTCTCCGTTGCATCACGTGAGAATACAATTACAATGCAGCTGGTTCAGGGCATGCAAGATATTAAATTAAACAATTGCGAAACCCAGAAACGCTGGGAATGGGAGAATCTGCAAACACGATTATTCCATTTAACATTTAAAGGGATGAATATCGGGCAGATACAACAACTTGGCGCCCTATTTATCAATCAAACTAAGGATGTTCTTATCACACTTATTGTTGCAAAAGGAGTACTACAAGGACAATTCACGCTTGGAACCATGCTTGCCATTCAATATATCATTGGGCAACTCTCAGGGCCTGTAGAGCAGCTAATTGAGTTTATTCAAAGCGGTCAGGAAGCTAAAATCAGCTTAGAACGATTGAACGAAGTTATGTCGTTAAAGGATGAGGAGCAAACTGAGGATAAACTTCTAAAAGTGATTCCGAAAAACAATTCAATTACTTTTAAGAATGTACAATTCACATACAATGGAGCAGGAAATGAACCTGCTTTATCCAATATAAACCTTGTAATTCCTTGCAATAAAACCACGGCAATAGTTGGTACGAGTGGAAGTGGCAAAACAACGCTTATAAAACTTCTCCTAAAATTCTATTCCCCCGATAAAGGTGAAATAGTAATTGGTGATACAAATGGAAGCTCGATAAAACTCAAGGACATAAGCCACAAATACTGGAGGAAGAATGTAGGTGTAGTGATGCAGGATGGTTTTATATTTAATGATACCATTGCTAAAAATATCGCAGTTAGCGATGATCTTCCCGATATGGAAAAACTAGTACTAGCTTGCAAAACAGCAAACATACTGGATTTTATCGAAAGTCTCCCACTCGGATTTAGCACAAAAATTGGAACGGAAGGTAATGGTATAAGCACAGGACAAAAGCAACGAATTATTATTGCTCGTGCCATTTATAGAGACCCAGCATTTCTATTCTTTGATGAGGCTACAAATGCATTAGATGCAAACAATGAGAAGGTAATTGTAGAAAATCTAAGTACCTTTTTCAAAAACCGAACTGTAATTGTTGTTGCTCATAGGTTGAGTACGGTTAGAAATGCAGATAATATAATTGTACTTGAAGACTCTAAACTTGTAGAACAAGGCACACATAATGAATTAGTTGCATTGAATGGAAAATATTTTAATTTAGTAAGAAATCAATTAGAACTAGGAGCCTAATCATTTCAAAACAAAGCTAATATGGCCGAAAATACTACTCAACAATTTATGCCCCCGAATATGGAGGCGATGCTGAAGCAATTTCAAAAGGAGATTGAAAATAAGGGTATAAAGAAAATCGAAAATGAAGAGTTGGAAACAGCGGCTAGCATTAATTTTCTTGAAGAGATAAATCGGCTAAAATCTGAAAAAATAAATAGTACTTCCGAACCTGATGAACTCCAAATAAGGAGCGATTCTTATACTGATTTTATATGTATTCGACCTCGCTTCTTTGAAAAATGGGGAATTGCCATTATTGCTTTTATAATTGCTTTGGGATTACTGGCTTGTTGTTTTATAAAATACCCAGAAATTGTTAAAGGGAATATCAAAGTTCAATCCGAGAATGCCCCAAAGGCATTATTACCAAACATTAGTGGAAAGATTACAACTATAATCAGAAAGAATAACGATATATTAATGAAAGGTGATAATATTATTTATCTGGAAAGTACAGCAAATCACAATGAAGTTTTATCCGCATATAAAGAAATAGAACAGTTTACAATTAATATAGACCGAATTGCTGAATTAGATTTTTCAATATTCGATGGCCACATCTTTCAATACGGAGAATTACAAACCCAAATTCAAACTTTCAAACAAAGTTACCTTAATTACAAAGACAATTTGAATAGTGGAATTTTTGAAAAAAAACGAAGTATAATTCAAAATGACATTCGCATTTTGGAACAACAAATAGATAACATCAACAGCCAGAGAAAGGGGGCCGAAGAGGAATTAAAATTCTATGAGGAAAAGTCAAAAACAAATGAAATTCTTTATAAATCAGGAGTGATTTCACGTGATGATTACAATACAACACAAGCCAACTTTATTGCAAGGAAAAATACTCTAATGCAATTTACATCAACAAAGTTGAGCTACGAGACCCAAACCAATCAAAAGAAACGAGAACTAATAGAACTTGAACAACAAGCTAAAAACCAACAATCGCTTTTCATCGAATCGCTGAACACGCTTAAAAGCCAATTTGATGAATGGATAAATAAGTACATTATCAAAGCCCCCATTAATGGCACGTTAGTTTACACCACGTTTATTCAGGAGAATCAACTTTTACAGGCTGGTAAATCTTTTGGAATGATTAGCCCGGATAACAACGAAAATTATGTTGAGATGTACATCTCACAGCAAATATTCCCAAAAGTAAAACTAAATCAGGATGTGGTTTTAAAATTCCCAGCCTATCCAATTCAGGACTATGGTTATATTAAAGGAAAGATAAATTATATATCACCTCAACTGAACGACAGCTGTTTCTTGGTTAAAGTAAATTGCAACACAGAATTTATAACAAGTCATAAAGTAAAGGTTAACATAAAGCACGGAATGACTGGTGTTGGGGAAATAATTGTTAAGGATAAAACCATAATGGGAAGAATGGTTTCAAAATTGACGGAAAAATTTAATATGTATCGTTAATTTATGAACCATTATATGCCATTCTAAAAACTGAAAAGCAGAATACCTAGGACATATTAAACAACTACCTTTATTAATAATTCCATACCTAAGTCAATAACGACAGTTAGAAAGAATGAACATTACTTTGTGTAGTGTCTGTTTTTTATTAAAAAAATTATACTATTATTTTTTTCAATCAAACATTTTGTTTACCTTTATTTTAAATGATGTTAAATAATTTTTACATCATTTAAAAATGACTGTTTTTTAGTGAATTATTATGACTATTTTTTTCACATAACAAGATGATTGGTAAAAACTAATCAACCATTAGATAATATTCAAAAAAAACAAAAAAATAGAGTATTCATCGGTTTTACTCAAGGCTCTCCTGAACCTTAATACAGGAAGCCCCAAATAGTAATAGAGAAAGGTTACTGTAAAATTAATTAAATAACGTTCAACCAGAAAAAACTTCAAGATTTTGTAAGCGAAGACTTGAACTTAACACAATTAATGAACGCTAAAGAAATGAGCGAAACTAAAGGTGGTGATTGTAGTGATGGTTTGTATTGGGGCGGTGATTGCACATGGGTGAATGCACCCTTGGTAAAATCGCCTTTGAAGAACAGCAATCTGCCAACTAATCCAAATTGTGTGTTGTTATTAAAATAGTCCCATTCTTTGAGTTGAATGGGATCATTTTATTGTCTTTGTCGAATCGGTTTTGATATTATATCGTTTTTAAATTTCATTATTTATAAAAATAAATCCACTTATGATAAACGAGGATCTATATGTTCTAAATCCAGACTATAACTTCAAAAATGATATAAAAAGAAGTATAATCATTGCAAATTCAGATGCTCAGTGCGAACAAACCAATACAGAATGGGTATCCGTTATTCATCCCGTTCAAGCAATGATTCTTTCATTTTTTTCTAAACCCATTAGTATTGACAAAGCGGTTGAAAATTTGAGTGAATTTTTGAGTTTAAGTAAAGAAGAAACTCTCAATATAATTAAACCTTTCATAGAGAACAAGGAGGCCATTTTCACAGAATATAACGGGCATAACTTTAAATTTCCAAAACAAATTATTATTAAATACCATGAAAATTTAAAAATCTTATATACATACAAACCCGAAGAATTTGTTTATAAAGAGTTAGATTTTGATTCGGCAAGATTAATCCAGAGCCCTTCCATAATAACTATTATGGTGACTAATCGTTGCGTAACAAATTGTATATACTGCTATGCTGATAAAAGCCAAGAGGTAACCTGTACAATTCCTTTTGAACGAATAAAGGAATTAATTAAAGAAGCCAAAGATTTAAAAATCAAAAATGTTCAGATCGGTGGAGGTGAATTCTTCTTGTATAAAGAATGGTATGAATTATTATGCGAATTATATAAGTATGGATTTTATAAAAATTTTATTTCAACAAAAGTACCCATAAGTGAAAAAGATATAATTAAACTTAAACAATTCCCTTCTCTTACCTACCAATTCTCCTTTGATTCTCTCTCAAAACAAAAAATAAATAAAATTCTGGATGTGCCAGAGAGTTATGTTGAAAAGATGAAGCACACTTTGGAACTGATGGACAAGCATGGCCTTTCTTACCATGTAATAAGCGTACTAACAAACATAAACTCTAACAAAGAGGAGTTAACCGAAATGCATAGCTATTTATCAACGCTAAAAAACATAAAAGAATGGCAAGCACGTATCGCCTATAGATCATTATATAGTTCTACAGAATTTGAAAGTATTAAACTTCAGGAGCGTGAGCGTAAAGAGGTATTTGCTCATTTAGAAGAATTGAATAATCGCAAAACTCTTAAAGTCAACATTGATAAATCTTATTTGGAACGAGGATTTTTCAGCGCTGAAAAAGGAAGCATATCTTTTCCAGGAGCATCATGCTCTGCCAATCGATCACACATCTATATTCTTCCAGATGGTGATGTTACTATTTGTGAACAAATGTATTGGAAAAAAAGGTTTACAATTGGAAATATCCTTGAAAATTCGATTGAAGAGATATGGAATTCTCCAGCCGCCTTAAAATGGGTTAATTTCAAAAAGGAAGATTTCAGAGATGAAAGTGCTTGTAAAAATTGTGAGTTACTTGATGAATGCTACAATAAATATCCAAATAAATGTTGGGCGGATGTCTTAAAAGTGTATGGCGACGAAAATTGGGATTATCCCGATCCTCGCTGCAAAAAAGCACCAGCATTTATTAATCCAATAATTTAATACCTACTCAAAAAGTTAACATCAATCAATATTTCTATACCCTAAGGCTCTCCTGCGCCTCAAATCAGGAAAACCCAACCAGTAATGGGGAAAGGTTACTGTAAAATAAACCTAATATGATTTTTTATGAAAAAACTTCATGATTTTACAAACGAAAAATTGAATGTAATCCAGTTAATGGATGCTAAAGAAATGATTGAAATTAAAGGTGGTGAATGTACAGTTTGCGATTGTCTTGGTGGCACATGTGTAGTTGGTACTACTATAGGCAATACATGTATTGGCAAGGAAGATTTTCACGAAAACACAGATTAGTTTAACTGTAATTGTAAATTTAAAAACAATACCATCCACCTAAATGAATGGTATTGTTTATAAATTTATAACGGACAAGTTTTAACTTTTTTAATATTTCTTCTCTGGGAATAACTACTTCTGCTTCATCTTCAAATAGATATTGGTGAGTACCTTCTTTGTATAAAGGGGGAACTCGCCATTCATCATCCATCCGTAATAGCTGGGTTCTTTCTCTAGCACTTCAACTACCGATTTGCCTTTATGCTTTCCAAAGTTGAAAACCTCAACTCCTTTTTCGTCAAGTATTATTCGTCCTAAAAAATCAACGTTTTTTGTTTGAGCACTAAATTCGGCAAGAAAATCAACATCATTTTTAATATCTGTATACTTATCGAGTTGCGCTTGAAGCACTTCATAGGTAGCATAGGAATCAGCACCTGCGCTATGCGCATTTTCTATTTCCTTATCGCAGTAAAACTTAAGCGCAGCACCTAGAGTCCTCTTTTCCATCTTATGAAAGATGGTTTGAACATCAATAAATTTACGTTTTCTAAGATCTAAATCAACTCCAGCACGAAGAAATTCTTCTGCAAGTAATGGGAAGTCAAATTTGTTTGAGTTAAAACCAGCAAAATCGCATCCTTCGATAAAATTAGCCAATGATTTTGCCACCTCCTTAAACAAAGGCTCATTTTTCACATCCTCATCAGTAATACCATGAATAGCAGTCGTTTCAGGCGGAATTGGCACTCCAGGGTTTACCCTTTTAATTTTTAGTTCTTCTCTCCCATCAATATGAATCTTAAGAACAGCAATTTCAACAATTCTATCTTTTATTACATCAATACCTGTTGTTTCGAGGTCAACAAAAACGAGTGGATTTTTAATATTAAGTTTCATTGATGGACAGTTTACAGTTTGTTACAATTTATAAAGATAAAAGGCTGTTTCAAAACCCAAATATTATTGATTATCAGTAAAACGAAGAATACTTACAGTTCCTTCGCTCAGACAATACGATATTAGTTTTGAAACAGCCTTAAAATATGTTTGTTAAAAAATTAAGCGCTAATCATCATTGGCATTAAGAGCATCAAGATGTCCTCATCTGCATTCTCATTAACCAATGGGAATATTAAGCCAGCCCTTGAAGGATCTGATAGCGAAAGAACTACATCAGATGTAGAAATATTTGCTAAAATCTCAATAAGGAAAACAGATTTAAACCCGATTTCCATCTCATCACCTTCATACTGGCATTTAAGCCTTTCGTATGCTGATATAGAGAAGTCAAGATCCTGTGCCGAAACCGTAAGCTGATTACCGCCAAGGCTTAGTTTAATGAGATTACTTGCCTGATTTGCATAAACAGCAACCCTACGAAGTCCGTTGTATAACTCAACCCTATCAATTGAAAGTTTATTTGGGTTATCAGCAGGTATAACCGAGTTGTAGTTTGGATATGAACCTTCTACTAAGCGGCAAACTAATGTATAGTTCGACATGGTAAATAGAGCATTCTTATCATCAAATTCTAAGATAATTGCACCTGATTCTTTTCCAAGAATATTCTTTAGTAATGCTGCTGGTTTCTTTGGAAGGATAAATGATGCCTCAGATTCTGATTGAACATCTTTACGTTTATATCTAACCAGCTTATGAGCATCAGAAGCTACAAAAGAAAGGCTATTAGGAGCTAACTCCATAAGAATACCATTCATTACAGGGCGTAATTCATCATCAGCGGTTGCAAAAATGGTTTTTGATATTCCACTTAAAAGAAGATCCGCAGCTACTTTAACTGTAACCTTACGATCTGGTTTAAGTTCAGCACGTACGGGGAAGTCCTCAGCAGGTTGTCCAACAATATTAAATTGTCCATTCTCAGAGTTAACAACAACAGCAAGGTTTGTGTGATTAATATCAAAAGTTAAAGGTTGCTCGGAGAATTCCTTAAGAGTATCAACAAGAATACGGAAAGGAATAGCAATGGAGCCATCTTCCATAACATTTTCGAGATGTAACCGAGTGGATAGGGTGGTTTCCAGATCCGATGCGGTTATCTCAAGCTCATTCCCCTCGAGCTTGAAAAGAAAATTATCGAGGATAGGCAGGGTGTTTTTATTGCTAATTACCCTACTAACAATGCTAAGATGACTTAACAGTTCGGTACTTGAAACTACAAATTTCATCTGATATTCGTTTTAATGATTATGTAAAGTCTAAATATATTTTAAGCTATCGATTTTTCAAATATTCAACATAAAAATAAAGGGCAGATGCAGATTCTAATCTATTCAAGGTTGATATTTACAATCCTCATCATTGATAATCAAAGGAATTACCTTTGAGAATTCACGAGTCAATAATACAAATTTTTAAGCACAAGGGCAAAGGTATATCTAGTTTTTCAATCTAAATGACGATAAGTCCTTAAGTACAGGGTCAAATGCCACATAATTAGCAATGGCTATGATTGCATCATTGTTAAAAGAAATATACAATCGGTTAAGATCGAACTTAACTGTTCGTCCAAATTCATCCCTATACTCGTCAACCGGGATTGGATACGTTTTTAGAACAAGTTTGTTTCTGTTTGTAAGGGTAATTGTAAATATTTGTTCGGGTTGGGATAGAATAATTGCAGCTTTTTCCTCTGCAGAAGATTTATTCAGAAGTCTTTCATAAGATAAATCGCTCAAACCAAAAATAAAGTTGACAACGCGAGAAGTATCGAATCTACTAACATTCTCATCAAAATAAGTGGCTTTTAGGTGAACGCCTTTTTCATCCAATGAAACTGAAAATGATTTTTCGGGGCTATTCGGTATTTCAACATCGATATGCGATATCTGCTTAATATCAGCAATAAACAAACGATTGCTTTTCCAATAATCAGGATCAATTACAAATAGCGATGATAAATCGCCCTTGAAACCGGGTAACTTAAGAGTATATGAGGTTCTATATTTTTTTAGTTTTCCAATAGCACCCAAACCTAATGTTTTTGTTGATAGTACAGAGTATGATTTTACAATCTCATCGTCATTAAATAGTTCAACACTTAAGCCGGTAGATGAAATCAGCTCCGATAAGCTATCGGAAACAGATTTTGGAAGCGGGGATCCAATATCTACTAGCATTAAAACCTTCATCAAAGCCTTTATGGCATCTGTTCTCGTGGAGGTAGTATTATTTAGTAGCCACCCCTTTTCCGTACGGTTTAATGTGACTGTTATTGAATCTTTGCTGAGTACAATTTTATTGATTGTAGATGTATCGGCAATAGAAAAGTTTTTGCTGGCAGGGTTAATTGTTCCCGATTTGTAATGGAAAATAAAGAAATAAAGGGCAATGCAACATAGGATGAATAGCCAAATGTATCTTTTTATAAAAATTTTTGTAATCATTTCTGTTTTTACCGTGTAAACTTTCTCTTTCTAAAATAAAGCCAAATTAAACCACCAAAGATAAGTATTGCAGAAGGAACAACAAGGTTAAACAGCTGCCATACAAACCTCGATTCGGTAATTTTCTGTTTGTCGAGCATACGAAGCTTAAAATCACGGGTTCTAAGATTCATAAGCCCAATATTATCATCAAGATATTTAACCATGTTTATCACTAAATCCTTATTACCAAAGGTTTGCTTAGTGTAACGGTCGTAACCTAGAGGTGAAACATAAGCCCCATCAGGTCTACGTCGAACCTCGTTTCGAATAATATCGGCATCCGAAACAACAATCATCCTAGTAAAAACGCTGGAAGGCTTAAATTCAAAGGGGTGCTCGTGGTTATACTTTGATAAAGGTCGATTCTGAAAAACTGACTCGAATTTTCCCTCTAAAAGAACCGCTACAGATATGTTTGAGCGATTAAACTCCCGTTCATTAAGTTTTCTGCTCACCTCCGCCAAATTAACTAGTAATGGGACATTAAGCGTTCTAGAGTACCTTGAACTTGTAAGTAGAACGGCTTTTTTAACGCTGCTGTTTCCTCCAACGGTATCGATTGGGCTAATAAATTGTGCCCTAATCATATTTAAATTCCTTGTAATTGGGCTATTACCTGACGCAGACATCAATGGGTAATAAACCCAAGGGGATGCAACAAACTTTGAACTCTGCCCTGGCAAAGATGTGTTAACAGGAATTATTGCACATTGTGCATCCTGAATTAATGAAGGATTAAGGCGAAGACCATACCGAAACAATTGATCATCAAGGTTATGTTGATTCATGTACGCCAATGTTGATGCACCTTGCGAAAGGCTATCGATGCTAACAGTAACGGGATCAACAAACCATAGTACTTTTCCCCCTCGCATGATGTACTGATCTATAACCAGTTTATCGGCTTCGGGTATTGGTTGCTGGGGACCAGCAATAATCACTACGTTATAGGGATCGAGAGCCTTGATATCGCCATTAATTTCTACCCTGTAGGTATCATAGTATTCGGATAGTTTTTTATCAATATCGCCAGATTCATACTGATCCAATTCGCCATGACCTAGGATGAAAGCAAGTTTTGGAAGTTTCTCGGTACTCAGCTTAATTATGGCATCAATAAAGTAGAACTCAAAGTTTTGAATGGATAGGTTTATATTCTCATCACCAGAAAGCGCAGGGTTGTTATGGAGAAGATTTACTGGAATTTCCTTGCCCTTAAATGAAATGATCGTGCCAGGATAAAGCATTCTCTGTGTATTCCCACCCTCTTTATCGCGAACCTGAATGTTTGTTGGTTCAAGCCCTTTGTCAATTAAATCTTTAAAAATTGCATCGCGAACCTTTTGGTTTGTGCTCTCAGATGGGTTAATAAACTGGTACTGAATATTCTCTCCACTATAGACTCTAAACTCATCCAACGTTTCCTTTAAAGATTTTTGCATCCGTTTAAAACCAATGGGCATATCCCCATCGAGGTAAACCTTAACGTAAACAACGTCTTTCAAATCTTTTAAGGTACTCTTTGATATCTCCGAAAGGGTGTATCTTTTTTCAGATGTAAGGTCGATTCTCCAGTAAATAAAACTAGATATATAGCTGATAATGATAACTGAAGTAACTGCAATTATGAGTTGAACAATATTTCGATTCTTAACGGATTTCGACATAACCCTATCTGTTAAATATTACCATTTTCTACTTTGAATTCTAACCCGTGTGGCGATAATGAATATGGATGATAAGCATCCAAAGTAGATAACATCTCTAGTATCAATCACCCCACGACTCATTGAGCTGTAATGTTCGTTGATGCCAAGTTGAACTAATAAATATTTGAAATCGGTGAATAGTCCAAGCGAAGCCAGTGAATCGAACCCGCTATAAATAAACAGAGATATAATAATTGCAAGGATAAATGATACTATTTGGTTATCGGTTAGGCTAGATGCAAAAACTCCTATGGCAGCATAGGCCGATGCTAGAAAAAACAGCCCGATAAACGAACCCCATGTTCCGCCAGTATCAATATTACCAATAGGACTTCCTAGGAAGAATATCGATATAAAAAAGATTAGCGAAGGAATGAGGATAAGTAAAACGAGTAGAACCGAGGCAAAATACTTTCCAAGCACCAATTTTAAATCGCTAATGGGTCGGGTTAGGATTAGCTCTATTGTACCGCTCCTATTTTCCTCGGCAAAAGTTTTCATGGTTATAGCGGGAATAAGGAAAAGGAATACCCAAGGTGCTATGACAAAAAGAGTTTCAAGGGTGGAATAACCGCTATCGAGAACGTTTAAAGAGCCAGGGAATACCCACATAATAAGACCATTCACCACTAAAAAGAACGATGCGGCTATGTATCCTGTTAGTGAAGAGAAAAATCCACTTACCTCTTTTTTAAATATTGCGAACATTTCCTTTGGGTTAATTTTGTTATTGTTTGCAATAATAACTAATAAAGAATAAAAAAACCAAATTGTCATTGCCTTTCGGCGAACTCGCAAAATACACTCGGTTCCTGCGAATCGCTAGCTCATGAGCGAAGCGAATAATGCAGGAATCTATTTCTTTTAAGAGATTCCGGGACTTCGCCCGGAATGACAGTAAGTTTCTTTTTTATATTATAGGTATATTTTAAATTATAATTATTGACTATTTTTCTCCGTTTGCACAACGGTTGAGTCCTTATTCTCAATAATCAAATCTATGGATCGGGTTTGATCAACCTCGCTGATATTTACAATCTTTACTTTTTTATAGTAGTAATTGATAATCTTATCGTATTTCCAACCCCTTGATGCCATTTGCATTGCTCCCTCCTGACAAAGGCCAACTCCATGACCATAGCCACGTCCATCAATTCTTATAATATTTTTAACTGATGTTACTGAAAAAAACGCAGAGCGAAGTTTAAAATTGCTCCGAATTTGAATCATTGGTATTTTCTGATTTGCAATAGGATAGTAAACTGGTCGTTCCTTGGGTTTAAAATCGTACTGCTTAATGTCGGTTATTGCTGTAGTATCAACACCTTTTGATTGAAGGAATTTCTTCCATTTCCCAAGAGGAATTTTCACCTCCCAAGTGGCATTTCGTGTGCTCGTACAATATCTATCTTCCACCGATACTAAATATGATTTTGGGGCAAGCCAAACATCCTGTGAATTAGCAGTAAAACCTCCACAATTTGAATGAAATGCAGCGGTGATAAATTGCATGGTAGTATCAACAATTACTAAATCTTTTGTATCTACTGTTGCCTTATAAATATCTTTATCAAAATTCATTTTTCCTTTATAGGCTTGGCAATGCGTTCCATCGCAAAGATTAAATCCTTCGCCTTTATGCTTTTCGAGGTGAGCCAATGCAAAGGTTCGAGCAATTAGCGATTGGGCTTTGTAGAACTCTTCATCTTTATTTGGACCAGATTCCGCCTCAACCACAGATGCAATATACTTTTCGCGGTCAATCATATTGATTACCATAAGCCTATTGAATTCCACATATAGGCTGATATTATCGCTATAGTTCCGAGCAGGAAACGATGGAAGTATGGGTTTAACCCGAATGGCATCGTTTTCGGTTTGCCCAACAATTGAGACTCTTGCCCAAGTTCCTAGGTTTGAATTAGCATCGCGAACGAGAATAGAATCCCCAACCCTACTCAAATAGATTATTTGATCTGTTCTGAGCTGAATCTCCTCCTTTCCTGTTATAAGTTTGTAACTACCTTCTGTTGGTGTTACCAAAACTGTATTTAAGCTTAAATCGTTGAAAAGGCTGATGCTTAATTTCTGTGAATAAAGGCTTGTGCAGAGCAAAAGGCTTAAAGTAACCAATAAAGTTCTATTCATTGCCAAAAATTGAATTTATTGTTTTAAAAGGTTAACCACTCGTGCCCCAACTCGTTCCGAAGAACCCTCACCTCCTAAAATCTGCCTTAACTTGGAGAAATCATCTAACATATCGTCCCTCTGCTTGCAGCCAGGTAGTAGAATTGATGCCTCTTTGTAGAGTCTTGATGGGTTAAGATCGTACTGCTTTAGTTCCTTCACCACTTCGCGATCCATTATTAGGTTAACCAGCGAGATATACTTGACTTTAATTACAATCCATGCAATGAGCATGGAGAAGAACCCTCCCTTGTAGCAAACAACTTCGGGAACATTGAGCAATGCCGATTCCAGTGTGGCAGTGCCAGATGTTACCAGTGCCAAGGTACTATGCCTGAATAGCTGATAGGTTTGCCCAAACACAATTGAAACGGTTTTGCCTTTAAAATATGGTTCATAGACACTTGCCCCAAGTGATGGTGCTCCGGCTATAACGAATTGATAATCGGGAAATCTATCAACCATTTTTAGCATTATGGGCAGGTTGTACTTAATCTCCTGCTTCCGGCTACCCGCAACCAGTGCAATTATAGGTTTATTTGGGAGATTATTCTGTTTAATAAACTCACCAAATACCTGATTCTTATCCAGCTTAAAGGCAATGGCATCAATTGAAGGGTTTCCCTGAAAAATTGGTTCAATTGAATGTTTCCTGAAATAATCTATTTCGAAAGGGAATATGATGAAGAGTTGATCAACATAGTTTTTCAATATTTTAACCCGAGACTCCTTCCACGCCCAAACCTTGGGTGCTATATAATAAAACACTTTGAATCCTGACTCTTTGGCAAATCTTGCAATTCGAAGGTTAAAACCGGGGTAATCAACCAAAATTATAACATCTGGTTTATAAGCAACTATATCCTCCTTGCAAAGACGAAGATTTTTAGAGATTGATTTGAGATTCATCAGCACTTCAACGAATCCCATGAATGCCATTTCACGATAATGTTTTACCAGAGTTCCTCCCTGAGCTACCATTAGGTCACCCCCAAAGAAACGGAATTCTGCATTCGAATCCTGCTTCTTAATTCCGCGCATTAGGTTTGATGCGTGTAAATCGCCAGAGGCTTCACCAGCAACAAGGTAGTATTTCATTCTAAAACCGTTTTGTATAAAAATTTCATTAATAAGTTGTAAACACATGTTAACCCTTTCAGGGTTTTGAACCCTGAAAGGGTTCGCATCGAAATATTTTAGACTTTATAATATCAAATCTATCCAAATATCTTCAATCCAAAAACTACAAGAGCCATAACAATTGTTGCAGCAAGTACCCCTTTGGCAGCACTAAGTTTATTTGTCCAAATAAATATGAAAAAGACTGCAACATTAGGAATAACCGCTAAGCTAAGTATCTGCGAAAAGAATCCTCTTGCTAAAATCATCTCGTAGAACGAAATCAAACTTTTGTATTTAAACCCAAAGAAGTAGATTCCAAAGAAGGCTATTATGGGTACAATCATTCCCAAAACAAAGCCAATCCATTGCCTATCGATTTTTTCCAGCATATTTTTGATCCTGTTTATTAAAATTCCATTGATTTAATCTTTCAATCTCCTTATAATTTGTAAAATCGGTGGTTATTGGCACAATAGATATGTAGCCGTTTGCTAACGCCCATTCATCAGTATCTGTTGCATCGGGTTCGTTATTATGAAAAAAGCCTGTTAGCCAGAAGTAGTCCTGACCACGTGGATCGGTTCGTTTTTCAAACTCTTCCCTCCAAATGCCATTATTCTGCCTACAGATTTTTATCCCTTTAATCCTATCAACTGGTAATACTGGGAAGTTAACGTTTAGGCACGATCTGTTCGATAATCCATTCTCAAGAACAGCTTCAATTATTGGTCTACCATGATGCACGGCGGCAGAGAAATCGGGATTGCTACCGTAATCGAGCAGCGAGAATCCTATTGATGGTACATTGTAAAGGCTACCCTCAATTGTTGCGGCCATTGTTCCTGAGTAGATAATGCTTACCGATGAATTTGAACCGTGGTTAATTCCCGAAAGAATTAAATCGGGTGGGTTTGTGAATAGCTGATTCATTGCCAACTTTACGCAATCAACGGGTGTGCCGTTAACCGAGTAGAACTCAACATCATCAGTCCTTTGGCGTTTCTTTAACCGTAATGGAGTTTTGATGGTAATGGCATGTGACATTCCTGAATTGCCCTCATCGGGGGCAACTGCTATAATTCGCCCAAAAGGTTTTGCCATTTCGATTAAGGCCTCTATCCCCTTTGCACGAAATCCATCATCGTTTGTTACCAGAATTACCGGTTTTCTTGTTTCTATACTATTTCCCATTACATTACGAATTGACGAGCAAAGATATTTAAATCCTATCATGCTGCAATAAAAATAGAATGATAGAGTTCACCTTAAGGTGTTAAAATTTAATATCAGATCGGATTGAAGTTTAATTCTTTTTGATTAGTGCGAATTACTCCTTAACAAGAATCACCTTTTCGTTAAACTTATCGATAATTTTTTTAAAATAAAATTTAAGAACTTGGTATGAGGTTGATGGGTAAACATCCTTTTTAAATTCGTATAAACCAATCAATTTAACCAATTTATCACTCTCATTAATAAATGAATACGAAATTCTTACGATATCATTATCAATTTCTAATGCTTCAGGAGTTGTAAGTACTTTGTACCCTTCAGGAACGCTTATAGATGCAGTAAATTTTCTTTGCTTTCTATAAGTCATATCTATAGGATAAAGCCTTACTATTTGTTTAAGTGGATTATCAGAAATAGAAAAACCATAAAATGGAGATATGATCAATTTATCATCCACTATATCAATGCTGGTATTGGCTTTAAAGCTAGTTATAAACGGTTTTTCTATTTGGGTCAACTGAACCACTTTAATTGAATCTATAAGAGTTTGATTACTCATTATAATTTCTTCTTTCAAATCCGATGAACTCTTATAGTATCTTTTTCTTAGATTTAAAGCATCATACCCAGATGTAAGAATTTTTATGGTGGCAGTAATAGAATCAGCCTCAATCTTAGGTTGTAAATCAATTTCATACTCAGTATTTGAAGTTAATGAACTTGAAAGTTCAAACCATTCAACGTCTTTAGCCTTTTTCATGAATAACCCTTTATCATTTAAACATCTCGGGGGAATCATTCCAAAACTACATAATGGTTCTGTTGCATCAAGCGTAATATGTTTATTATCAATGGTTAAAACTACAATAACATAGTTAAAGAAATGCTGAAAAGGATAATCGTACTTTATCTTCCCATTACTCCTTGTACTTATAATTAATGGACTGACTTCCAAACCAGCGACTTTAAGTATTCCCAGAAGAAACAGATTTATATCAGCACTATTACCAACCTTAGTTTTTAGAAACTCCTTTGTTTTCTGTGAAGAAAATTTGCTCGACCTTCCATTCCAGTTATAATTATATTTAACAAATCTAAATATTTTTTCAGCTTTTTCTTGAGGTGACATTGATACTAGATCCATTGTATCAATAATATTTTTTGCTTGATTCTGACAACTCTTAATATAACCACCAAATGTATCCTCATCAAGAATATCTTTTACCAATTTAGGCCAAGTAGACATTACTTCGGTTTTAACACCACTTAAATCCATATATTCTGAAAGTTGAAAATCAAGTTTAATGATATAATCATCAGATGAAGTGACAAACGTTTCATCATTAAAAGCAGGTACATCTTTCATAATAAAAACATAATCCATATCCTTCCAAGTTAAACCACCAAACCTAGTTTCAAGACCGGGATCAATAAATTGCTTAAATTCACTTAACTTGCTAGTTCCTTGCAATATATACTGGTAAGTATATAATGGTATCATTTTAGTAATGTACTCACTATATATTACCGGGATTTTGGTTTGAAATTCCCACCCTCGAAAGTTAAAGAAGAACGGACTGCTAATCGTATATTTCACCTCAATCACAGATCCTTCCTTAACGTCAGGCATTGCAAACTTTTTATTACTCCAGTTTTTATCGACCTTTTCATTAAAGATATTTTTGACATTTAAAGGGGTACACCGTATTTGTCCATTTTCATAATTATATGTATTCCCTTCAATAGTTAATACTTGTTCTGAGCTATTGTCTTTTTCATAAAAAGGAATTTCAAATTGAGCCCATTTAATTCCTGCTTTACTGAATATTTTAATTTTAATTTTTTTCTCAAACATTAATTCCAAGCGATAATATCTATTTACAAAAAAATAAGATTTTCCAATATCATAAATAACAACAGCCTCAGCATTAACATCTTTACTATATGAATTCATCTGAAGTTCCTCAAAATTATACTTACCAAAATCATGAGTAAAGTTCTGTGATTTCACCATATTAATCATTAATAAAAAAAAGGTAATTGCTAAACTTAGTTTTTTCATTTTCAGAATATTTAAATAAACTTTAATTTGTTATGTTACCTGTAAAAACTATTACTTTTTTGTCAACTTCTTTAACTGACTTTATAAATTCGTAAAATATTTTATATTTCTCAAGGTCATAGGATTGTGGATATATTAATAATTTTTTAACGACATATATTGAATCTCCCATTTTTTTTGTACTTAACTCGCAGCTACCGAATTTGGTAGCAATTCTGACATCTTCAGGAATCTTTTTTAATGTAAATCCTTCAGGAATTTGATATATAGTTGTATCAATATTGTTGATTGGAAAAGGTATCTGAAGATTATGTTTCCTATCCGCAGGTCGTTCAAATGAATATGGAAGGATTGGATTCAAATTGAAGTATACCTCTGATCCTAATGGTTTGAAAAACTTATAAATATTCAATCTAGAATCAAGTCTAATTCCCACTGAATCTCTTTTAAACTTCTTTAACTCCCAGTTCAATAAATCATAACTTTGAAAAGAGACTAATTCTTTTACTATATCATCTTGTTCCTTTTTGCTATAAAAAGTATTTAATTGATTATACTGTTCGTAATTATACCCTCCAAAAGCAAAACTTATTTGACAGTCGCCATTACCAAATTTATTAATAGCTATTTTAATATTTCTGATTACTGAAACTTGGTTATTACCTTCAATTGGAATTTTAATCAATCGACTTCTATTCTCATCAATGAATAAGGCTTTTCGATTTTGAATTGATGAACCAATGTAACCAAAAGGTTCTGTGGCAGATGTATTCTCAATCCAAATAGTATCCTTCTCCAATGGGACAGTAAGTATAATATGATTAAACTGATCAAAAGGTATCTCTTCAATTACTTTTTCTGGCTGAACAGAACTGTTTATTAGTGTAAAGTAACTTTTTATTCCTGCATACTCTAAAAGAGCTTTCATGTAGTTTGTTAAAGCCTTACAATCACCATATTTATTTTCAGCCACATACGATGCTGGATAGGATTTAAACCCTCCAAGTCCAATGGATACATTTATATATCGGGTATGATCCTGAAGGTAGTAGTAAAGTTTTTTTATTTTCTCCTTGGGGTCAGTTATTCCTTTTACAAGTTCATCTATAGTTTTCTTTTCAGATTCTGGTAGACCCAAGAGTCCTCTATTCAAATCCAGAAACCAATTACCATAATCTACCCAATTTCTTGAGCTACCGTTAACACCATAATGATACTCATTGGGAACAATAACTACTTTTGGCTTTATGTCCTCAAAAGGTTCTGAAAATTTCTCATCAGTATTTATTCTATCATACTTAGAAGAGAATACGTAGCTATTGAATTCCTTATTGGTTGAATCTGCCTTTACTAAAGTTGCACCCCTAATATACTTTTTAATAGGACAATTCTTTGGAACAATAATAGATAAACTAGCCTTTAGAGTTGAAACCTTTGAGTAAAAGACTGGAGACCAGTTGGCAATGGTAATAAATTCCTCTTTGGTTATCTTATATGTATAATAGATTCTATAAGGGTAAGAATTATGTTTTAGGCTAAAGGATTTTACATAACTATCTTCATAAAAAGTATAATCTGGAGATTCGCTTCGCTCTTCAATATCACTGCTCTTTAATTTTCGAACTATTTTTCCATTCAAATCTTCTATCCATCCTTCAATATCCGAAACTTTTACCATTTTAGAATATGGAATGGCAAACTTAGAATATTGCTCCCCATTACGATTATTAATTTGAAATACAATTGTATCTTTTAAAATTAATTTACCATTTTTCAGCTCGTACCTCGATGTGTACTTAACAATTTCGCAATCGATTGTTATTGAATATAAGGCGTTTGAAAATATCAGCAATGGAAAAAAGAAAAGGTGAAATAATATCTGTCTCATTAAAATTATTTTTAAGAGATTGAAATTAACAATAATTTCTAGTTTTCCAAAAAAATGACAGATATAAAACAATTTTTCCTTACCGTATAAGGATAATTATAATTTATTAATGATCATGATATAAGAAAGGCAGTAGAAAGCGTTTATGCCTAATCTACTGCCTTATATTTTACAAATTCTTATGTTTTTTTACTTATCCGGATTAAGAATAATTGGCATACTCTTTTTTGTATCCATTATAATTAGCTTAGCATTGGGTGATGTTGCAATTGCTTTTATCATTTCGTACTGTAGCTGTTTATCGCTAAGCCCAGTGCTTAGTATCTTTTGATAATCGGCAATACCTTGTGCCTCCACACGTTTACGTTCTGCCTCCTGTTTCTCCTTTTGAAGAACGAAGGTCATTTTTTGTGCATCCTGCTCAGCATTTATCTTCGATTCAATGGTTGTTTTTACCGATTCGGGAAGAGTAAGATTTCGAACTAGCAGCTGCTCAAGGAACAAACCTCTTTCCTTAAAATCTTTATCGATAGTACTAAATATTCTTGCCTGAAACTCATCCCTTTTGGTTGAATATAAGGAAATTGCATCGTAATATACGGCATTATCCCTAATTTTTGTTCTACAAATAGGGCGAACTATTGTGTTCTTATAATCTGGCCCTATTTCCCTCAAAATTCTTGGAGCCTCAGCCGCAACAACCCGATACAAAACGGTGAGATCTACTACTACTTCAAGCCCATCGGCTGATAAAACACGAATTGCATCATCGCCAGTTTGGTCGCCCTCATCGTGTTTTCCTGCCATAGTATAGTTCTGAGTTTTGATATTGAATGGAACAACTTCAACCAAAGGGTTAATAAAATTCAAACCGCTTTCGAGGGTGGTGTTATTAACCTTCCCGAATAGCTTTTGAACTCCTACTTCCCCTGGCTCAATTTGAACAAGCGAGGCGACAAGCAAGCCAATAACCAGCACTGCAATTCCAACAATTTTTACAACGGAGCTGTAAACTCGAACTTGAGGATCGCCCTTTGCAAGGGCAAATCCTATAACGATTACAATTATCCCAATTACTATTAGGTACATGGTTTCTGTTTTTAGTGGTTAAATAATATGTAAAGGTACTTAAAGAAAGAGGGCTTTGTGTTAATATGCTCTAAAAAGATAATTTTGAAGGAATTTGATGAATAATTCCAAATCTTTATATATCGCAAAATGCGATACTGGGTTCTACGAGTTGTTTTATGTTTACAGGATGGTTCCGCCAGGGACTTTATCTCGGCAAAGGGTAATACGATGGTTTTCAGGTATCCCGCCAGGGATGATATCGAGGGTTCTTATGTTTTTCTTCTGCTAAATTAACATCAGTTCGATGTAAGAAACAATGTATTGACTGTAGACGATTTATGCTATTTCAATACCTTCTTTGCTTATCTTTTTTATAAAGTCGTCACCTTCTTTATAGTATTTAGTTGGGTATGGATGTGTTTCAATTATTGGATATTTAATATTTATTCTGGAATACAATTTTAGATTCTCAAACACATTGTCGCCAAACTGGTCTGAAATAAGCAATAAATCAATATCCGGCCATTCATGGGCTTTGTTCTTTGCAGTTAAACTAAACAAAAGCATCTAATAAGAAGTCAAGCCATTCAGTATTTATTGCAATTTCTCTAGTAACCATAACCTTAATTCATTGGTTGTTTCAAGCATCGATTTCCATCAACCCAAATAAATTTAAACCACGTATTATGCATTGGCTTATTATTCGTCAACATTCTCAATCCTTTCGATACTTCTTCTTACCAAATCTCTTAACCACTGATTCTTGAAATCAAACCATTTCTGTCGATATTCACCAGAATAATCTATCACATTCTTAAAATTTCTAAACGGTTTTCGTTTATTCAAAACTTCATAAAGTCTTTCCTTTAGCCTATTCGAGTCATCAAGGGTTTCAGCAAAGTCTTCCATGATTCGAAAGGAATTGTATGATTCTAGCGGTTCAATTTCAAAGTAGTCAAGGTGGTTATTCTCAATTTCTTCATTCTCTTCAATCCAGCCTTCCATATCCATGTCTGGATTTTTAATCGTATCAGGGATAAAGATTAATTCCCTTGTTTGTTTATGAATAAAACATCTAAATCCACAGTCCAACTGACCAGCAATTTCTCTTATTTGGTCTTCGGTCAAAATCATCGCTTTATGTAAAATGGTTTCTTAGCTAATTTATAACTTAACAGGGTCTTACCCCCATTCCCCTAACAAAACTACAAAAAAACATGAATGCCCAAAATTGGATTACTCCTAATAAAAAGAACCGAGACAAGTTTTGCGAGTTTGCTGAAAGTAATGTATGATGGGTGGGAGGTTTCTTGCTTGGAACTGCATGCAGCAAAAAGCCTATTTATTGGCAACGTGCTTTACTTGTTTTCTATTGACTTAGTAAGCATTAATAGGAACGGAATACACTTATCATAATTCAATGTATAACAATTCACACCCAAATTGATATTGTTATAATATTCCATTTGATGCTCCCTGTAATACTTTTCAGAAGATAATTTCCAAAAATCTTTCCCTAATCTCTGTGCAAGAAACCATTTTTCTAGCAACCTAGCGGCACGACCATTACCATCTCTAAATGGATGAATATGGGCAAACTTAAGATGAATCATTGAAGCGAAGTAAAACACCTTAGTTTTTGATAAATCCACTTTTATTAAGATGTCTAAATCGTTGAAGAATTCGGTCATTGCATCTTTAACGTATTCAGGTTCGATTGCTAGGTAAACCAATCCCGATTGCCCGAATACACCTACCTTATCATTGCGATATTTCCCTTGCTTACTTTTAATCACCAATGTTTTAGATAGTATCTTGTGACAATGCAAGAAATTCTTTTCATTCAAATCATTTGATTGTGCAAATTCGTAAGCAGAAATTAAATTCTCAATTTCTTGTATCTCTTTTTGAGGCTTAAACTTCTCCTGTGAGAGTTTGTAATTCATGAAAGAATTCAAGTCAATGCTGTTTCCTTCAATATTCGATGAGTATACCGCTGAAGCCTGTGTCTTGTATCCTAAATCAGTACCCTTTTCGGCGTAATCAAAAGACACTATAAACTTGTCGATTTGATTCCCAACTAAATCATTGTACTGATTAAAATATTTCTCTTCAACAATTCTCATTGTTCGATTTTTATTTCAAAGATAACAATTTTAGTGATGAGCCCCGTTAACTTCGTTAACTCCTTCAGTTTTCGTTCTGTCAGTTACAATATAGATACGCTTCCCTAACCAAGCATACTCCCGATAAAAAGAACTGGGACAAGTTTTGTGATTTTGCTGAAAGCAATCTAGGATGGGAGGGAAAATAACTTACATGAGTCTTTGAAGAGAGTTTTATGGCAGGTTTTTTTGTATGTCATATATTTCACCAGTTTCGTCATCAACAATTATCTTATTAGGTTTTTTATTCTTATTTATTAGAAGTTCTTCATTAAAATGGATTACACCATTACTAAATTCAATATCGCTGAATGAGGAGATTCTTGTTGTATCATATAAGTTATCATGTTGCCAAAAGAAATTCCCATTATTAAGATTTAACTTCCCGATAAACCCAATGGATGCAACATAACACAAACTATCTATAATTATTGGATCTGATAGATTAAAACCACCAATTTGATTCTTCCACTTTGATTTATATGAAGGCTTCTCAAAGCATTCTATAAGGCTTCCACCGGAGTCATGATCTGTATCTGAAAAAAATACGATTAAGTTATTATTATAAGAATAAAAAAATGCTCTTTCAATAATTGCTAAATCTTTACTCAATTGGAACGATTCAACAATAGTATCATTCTTAATAAGATCAATTTTCCCATTATTATATAAAGCATAACTTTCCCTCTCAAATTGAAAATATACGGAATCAGGTAATTCAGAGTTCTTAACTAAAGCAGGCTTCTTAACTTTCCTATCCGAAATAAAAAGTGTTTGAACCTCTTTTGCCATAAAATGTCTCCTTACAATTTTTATTTTTTCAAATGAACTGTCATCATTGTTCAATTTGTTCTTTGTAATTGTATTACAACTTATAACTGTCAAGCAAACAAAAATCATTAATCTAATAATCATAGTTTTGTCATTAAAAGTGCCATAACCTAATAGCATTTACCCTCCATTCCCCTAACAAAATTACCAAAAAACATGAAAGCCCAAAATTGGATTACTCCCAATAAAAAGCACAGAGACAAGTTTTGTGAGTTTGTTGAAAGAAGTCTACGATAAACAAAATATTTATTTTTTGAATTGGTGCAGTCAGAAACCGCTGTTTAGGTAAGATGAAGCCGCAGATTTTGCCTAACAGAGGATAGCATTGCCCCCATTGGGGTCAGATATTTATAGAAACAACCCACACCGCAATAATCCGACTCCGAAGGAGTCGAATAGCAAAGGAAAAGCAAGCCCTATAAACATCCGATCCCTCTGGGATCAAGAAAATTTGATTAATTATCGCATTTTGCGATAGTAGGAATAAATAGTGGATTTGTTTGAAGATAAGAAACGGCGCACAAACTTGGCGAAGGCAATATAGGATAATCGAAATGTTTGTTTTTGATTTGGTGCGGTTAGAAAACGCTGTTTAGGTGAGATGAAGCCGCAGATTTCATCCCGCAGGGGCGTTTAAGAAACAAAAAAAATACTATAGTCGTGACCAATAGCGAAACAATTAACCATAATATTGTATTTAAGAAGAAAAACGAAACCCTGCAAAAGTAGGGTTTCGTTTTTAATATTCATTAGGTTCGACACTATTGGGTTAGTATCATTCTTTTGGTGTCAATTTCTTTGCCATCTACAATTAATGTGTAAAGATACATTCCCGCTTTTAGTTCAGAGCCTTTTATAATTACACTTCCTTGTCCTTTTTGGGCAATTTGTATGCTTTTTATCTGTATACCATTCATATTATAAATGTATAGGGTGGCTTTCTGTGATTTTTTGGACAAATTATATCTAATCTCAGTAATTTGAGTGAACGGATTTGGTGCATTTTGCTCAAGTACTGAAATTACTTCTTGTTCAATATCTTTGGTGCTAGTAGCACTTTTTAAATTGTCTTTTTCAGGATTAAGCCTATCGATTTCTTTTTGAAGGTTTTCTATTGTAGTTTGCTGTTCCTGAATAGCTTTAATTAATACAGGTATAAGCATATTATAGTCAATCATTTTGACATTACCAACTTCGCTGAAAGAAACTGCTTCGGGAACAATTGCTTCAACCTCTTGGGCTACTAGACCAATTTTTTTCAGTTTACTTTTAGTTGATGCATTCGTTTCTTTCTTAAACTCGAAACTAATTGGACGTAAACTTAAAACTTTATGCAGTGCTCCTGGCGATAATGTCTCTATATTCTTCTTAACTGTTGAATCAGAAGTTGTGCTAAACGATTGAGCATACACTTTATTATGACCAATAGAAGAAGAATAATAAAAATTAATAACATCTGTACTTGACCCTATTATACTTTCGGTTAAACTAGGATCGATCATTATTATTTTTCCATAATAACTTGTAACATTTAATGGATATCCTACTGCAGGGGGGCCATTAATGCCTGTATATCCGTTTAATGTTATCTGACTTTGAGCATTGATAAATATTGACATAACCGAAATAAGAAATACTAGTTTTTTCATTGTTTTATTTTTTAATTTAAAAGATTAATTTTCAGAATGTATTAACGCACAATTAATGATGATCCTGGTTGAACTTCAAAGCTTTCATTAATTATAATTTTGGACTCATAATCAAAAGTAACAGTTGAATAATTTGTCACAGATGTATTGTTTACTTCTATTTTACAACCAGTATAAGTATTATTAGTACTTATTGTGCCCGAAACTGAGGTAACTAAGCAAAAAGGATCGTATCCATTAAGAGTAGCTACACCTGAATTTATGGGATCAAGCCAAGTTCTTAAGCAGGTTGCATCGGTGCCACCACCTGTCCACGAAACGCCTAATTTTCCATACCAATCGGAAGTAATACTTGTGCATGAAGCATAACCACCGTGAAGTTGACCAATAATTCTGCCATAAGGATCAAAAAGAGGAGAGCCAGAGGAGCCACCTTCAGTTGTAGTGCCATCGCTCCAGTTAGTTATTCTCCAATGAGATCCATCACCGGGGACAGGGTTCTGAAGGTAGGTAGTTGTAGAAACTCCTAGAGTTGACCAGCTGAGTTTTTTTATATCTGCTGAAGGGTGATGTACTCCATAAACAGTTCCTGCGATATTATTGTCTAAAGTTCTGTTCCATCCTGCAAAAAATGGGTTAAAACTTTCGGGAACAGTATTGTTAAGTTGCAGAAGCCACATGTCGGAAGTAGCATAACGAGCTTTAGTAACCGCCCCACTTAATGAGTTGTAAGCAGGTGAAGAACTTGGTTTTGAACATGTTGCGCTTTGCCAGTTAAACCAAAAAACAACTGAACCTGGAGTGGTGTAGCAATGATTGGCAGAAAGAAAATATGGTGTACCATTGTTACTTGTATTATTAACTAGAGCTCCTGTACAAAACCCATTTCCTCCTGTAACAAGCATTGCAACTGATCGGATTTGCTCCTCTCTTCCAGCACTTTGAGGACAAGCAACATTAACATTGCAAGTGCCAGCATCACCGAATGCTTTTACAAAATCTCCAACTCCTCTATAACCGTGTGTTACCTGAGATAGTACAAGTTCTCCATGAAAATCTACTTTTGCAGGTTCGTAATACTCAATAATGATATTGTCAGTAAATATAAGTGTTGTAGCAAATAATCCATCGGCTTGGTTATTGAAATCAGTAAATGCACCAAGTTGTTGTTTATAATCCCGACTATAAATATATAGTTCAGCTCCTTTGGGTAGTTTATATTGGCCAAATAATAGGTTTATCGATAGAGCTCCTGATGATTTAATCCCAAAACGCCATAACTTACTTCCATCTATGAATTTATCACACACACCCGATTCATAAATATTATAGTTTACATCAATATTATCGCCAAATCGCCAAGGAATATCCTTGTGCTGATCGTTAATTATATCCTCTTTTTTTAGTTTTTCAACATCTACAGCACGCATAGTTCGAAAGGGAACAATATTTGTTTTGCTTTTGTCAATTATTTCAAAACTTCGAGGAACCCTTATTTGACTTATTTGAGCCACAACCAAATTGGCACTGACCATAACTATTAAACAAACAAGG
This sequence comes from Bacteroidia bacterium, assembly GCA_016218155.1. Classification (NCBI taxonomy): domain Bacteria; kingdom Pseudomonadati; phylum Bacteroidota; class Bacteroidia; species Bacteroidia bacterium. The sequence continues at coordinate 1,108 of JACREQ010000031.1, read as the reverse complement.
TGAAGTCTTAACAACCTTTTCATAATAGTTTTTAATTCAATTATGTAAATATTTATTTTTCTCATGTTTATTTATTTTTCTCATGTTTATTTATTTTACGAAAAATTTAATTTCAAAATATTTTTCCACAGTTTGAATGAATTATTAGTTTATTGTTTTCATGGTCTTTTCAATTGTTTTTATTTTCATACAATTTTGATATATCCAATCGAACAACTAGTTAGTACGGTGGTGAGAGACCAGTGTATAACAGTGCAGGGAGGCACGAAAGGAAAGAACTAACATTCTCTACTTTTTTGTGAGGGGTTATCATGTTTATTTGTTTCGATTTCATAAAATTTATAAGTTCTAATAAAATACCTTACATCCAAATTAATAGGGTTTTATCCCCATGTTCCATAACAAAATTTACAAAAACATAAACACTACTATTTGGAATGAACCGCATACATGTATGTAATCCTTATATCAAAGTTAAACAAATTTATTTATCATCAAAATAAATTTGCTTTTTTGAACGTGTTAATAGAATGAATATCCAATAATTACCCCACATGACACAGTTCGTTGAATAGACCCACACACTTCATTGAATAGACCCCATTTTCCAAATTGTTTTATCAATTTTTTACATCCCAAAGTCATTTTACTACATAGAAAAGTCACTTTCCTACATTGTTTTGTCACTTTTCTTCCTTCCCCAACGACTTTATTACATTGTTTTATCGATTTTTTACATGGAAAAGTGACTCGACTACATGGAAAAGTCACTTTCCTACATTCCCGAACGACTTTTCTATATCCTTTTACCATTTTTCCATGTTGTTTTATCGACTTCCTACCTAGGAAAGTCACTTAGCTACATAGGAAAATCGCTCTGCTAAGTTGTTGAGTGGCTTGGTAGGGTAATAAAAGGATTTAAGAACAAGGATTAACGATTTTAGATTTCAGAAGTTAAGGGAACAATCAATATCTATAAGCTGAAATGCTTGTGTGTTGCATTCTTTATCTTCTAAAATCATGATTCGTTAATCGATATTCGTAAATCAATAGTAGTTAAATGGTTTGTTAGGGTGATAAAAGGATTTAAGAACAAGGATTAACGATT